>DATEZM010000028.1:0-2704 GCA_035255625.1 Rhizomicrobium sp.
GTGCGCGGTCGCGACGGCCAGACGGGCGCCCGCAAGGATGGCGTCATCGGCTTCGCGAGCCTGCGCGGCGGCACGGTGATCGGCGAACACCAGGTGATCCTGGCCGGACCGCAGGAGCGCATCGTCCTCACTCACATCGCCGAGGACCGTTCGATGTTCGCGGCAGGCGCCGTGGCGGCAGCAAAATGGGGCCAGGGCAAGAAGCCCGGCCTCTACGCGATGGCAGACGTTCTTTCCGACTGACACGCCGCTTCGACGGCAAGCATGGCGCGCTTTCTATCGACACCCCAGTGATAGCCGGCCAGCGCGCCGTTGCTGCCCAGCACGCGGTGACAGGGAATGAGCCACGAGATCGGATTGCGCCCGACCGCGGTGCCGACCGCGCGTGAAGCCTGCGCGTTGCCGACATGGGCGGCGATGGCGCGGTAGGTCGAGACTTTGCCTTCCGGAATGGAGAGAAGCGCTTCCCATACCTTGATCTGCCACTTGGTGCCGAGAAGATTCAGCGGCAACTCGTCGCCCCGCTTCGCGCCGAAGATCGCGGCGGCGTATTTCGCGGTGCGCTCGGGCGCCTTCGCGTAGGCGGCGCGCGGCCAGCGCGCCTGCATGTCGGCCAGCATTGCGGCCTCCTCGCCCTCGTCGCCGAAGGCGAGGCCGCACACGCCCTTCGCGGTTGCCATCACCAGCGCGATGCCAAACGGCGAAGGATGAAAGCCATGGTCGATGACGAGGCCGTCGCCGCCTTTGGCATAATCGCCCGGCGTCATCGCCTCGATCTTCAGGCAGAGATCGTGCAGCCGCGACGGACCGGAGAGCCCGGCATCAAGCGCCGTGTCGAGCAGGCTTGCGCCGCCGACGAGACTGGTCTTGGCGTGGTCGAGCGTGAGATGCCCGACGAAGTTCTTGGGGCTGACACCGACATAGCGGGTGAAGAGCCGCTGGAAATGGAACGGCGACAGCCCGACGGTGTCGGCGGCATCCTCCAGCGTCGGATGGTCGAGATAGTTGGCGGCGAGGAACCGGATGGCGCGGCCCATGCGGCGCCAGTTGAGGTCGTTCTCGTCGAAGGAGAGTACGTTGGTCATGGGAGAAATATGCGCCGGCCAGCCCGGCCTTTCGACCCGTTTCTTGCGGGCGGAAAAAAGAAAAAGGAGCGGCCGGAACCGCCCCTTTCCTTCATTTCTGACGCCGGCCGTTATTCGGCGGCGAGCAGCGACATGCCGAGCTTGGTGCCGCCGTTGAGCTGGAGGAGATATTTGATCCCCTCTTCCGCGATATCGTCACCGACCATGCGGTCGCCTTCGGCATAGAGTTCGGCCATGTCGATATAGGCGGCATAGACCGGCTTGGTGCGTTCGGTGATGATGCCGGCCTTGAGCAGCGTCTTGATCAGTACGCGGAAGATGTTGGTCGCGTCCGCCATGTCCTCGCGGATCGCCGCGTCGGTGATCGCTTCCATGAAGGCCTGCTGGCACCACACGGGGTCGAGGCCGACCTCGCGGTAGATCCATGCCTTCTGGTCGGGCGAGCCCAGATTGTAGAGCAGCACCTGGAACACCTGTGCCGCCCAATCCTCGATCAGTTCGTGCTCCGACTTGGAGAGGTGCGGTATGGTGCGATCGGCCCAGATCTTTCCGAACTTGTGGTGGAACGCCTCGTCGGTCATCACGAGCTGCATAAGGTGGCGCATCAAGGGATCGCGCGCTTCGCGGAACATGGTCGCGAACGCACCCATCGCCAGGCCCTCGACCAGCATCTGCATGCCGACGATCTTTTTCCACACCAGCGGCGAGGAGACCATGTCGTTGAGCAGGTTGCCGAGCGCGGGACCGACCGGGCACGGCGCGCCCCAGCGTGCCTGGATGTATTTCGAGAACGCGGTGACGTGGCGCGCTTCTTCGCGCGTCTGGTTCGCCGCGTATTCCTGGGCGCCGGGATCGCGCAGGATGTGGCAGAGCGAGGCCGAGAGCGACAGCGCGCCCTGCTCGCCATGCAGGATCGAGGACAGCGACCACAGCGTGTCCATATTGGCGAGCTTGATCTTCTGGCCCTCGTCGAGTCTGTCGCCGATCGCGGTCTTGAGATCGCCGTTCAATTGCGGATTGACGAGATATTCCTTCGTCATGTCGAAGGGCTGCGAGAAGTCGATGTACCTCTTGTCCAGCGGATCCCAGAAATGGTCGTGGGTGGCGCTGATGATCTTGTCGAAGGCGGTGGAGCGCTCGCCGTAGCGTTTGATGTCGAGCATCGACGGGAAATCGTTCGGATCGGCCGCGTTATAGGCGGGATCCTTGGTGATGTTGTTGTCCATCTTCTCTCTCTCTCCCTAGATCGACGCTGGGTCCTCGACTGGCGCGGAGGATACGCCGCCCAGTTTGCAGAGCAAGCGAAAATGACGGTACCGTCAAGAAATTGAGAATTGCGAAAATATGGAATAATTTCAGAATATTAACCCCCAGAATCGCTTCGAAGTTTCAGTATCCGGCCGCTGGCCCTAAGCTGAGCACCCGGAATCCACGCGAACCTGCCAGGCTCCATCGAGAGTGCGTGCCGCACCATTGCCGGCCCGACGATCTTCCGCGATGACACGTGTTAGGATTCGCACACGCGCCAGCAGGGACCGCAGATGAATTTTCAGAGCAGGCCGCTCGCCATCTGGGCGCTCCCCGGACTCGTGCTCGCGGCGGCGCTGTTCCTGCTCGGC
>DATEZM010000029.1:0-3410 GCA_035255625.1 Rhizomicrobium sp.
CGTGTTCGCCAACGGCGTGCCGCTGCCGGAAAGCGCGCCGAGCTTCGCGCAGTATCTGAAGGACAAGGCTGGCTACAAGACGGCGCTGATCGGCAAGGCGCATTTCGAGCCGGGCTTCGATCCGCAGATGAAATTCAAGGAAAACACCCGCCAGCGCGACGGCGATTTCGGTCCGTGGCGCGGTTTCGACTACGCCATTCACGCGATGCACACCGCCGCCTTCGGCGGTCGCCCCGTTGGGCATTACGGTCGTTGGTTGCGCGCACAGTCGAAGGAGGTGTTCGACAACTGGCCACCGCTGCTCAACGCCAAGCCCGGCGGCGACACCGGCGCGCCGGAGACATCAAACCACGACATCCCGCGCGGCCTCTATCACACCGACTGGCTCGCCGGTCTCGCTCTCGACTGGCTCGAAAAGCTGGATGGCGCGGACGACTGGATGCTCTGGCTGAGTTTTCCCGATCCGCATCATCCCTGGGATCCGCCGAAGAGCGAGAACGCGCGCTGTGATTGGCGCGATCTTCCGATGCCCGACGGCCATCCCGGCTCGCCCGACGAAATCCGCAAGGTTCTGGCGCGCAAGCCGGCGCACTGGCTCGAATACTACGAAGGCCGCTTCATCAATGCCGAGGGCGGGCCGCAGAACTTCCGCCCGCAGCAGCTCAGCAACGACAACATCCGCGAGATCAACGCCAAGGTCCATGTCATGAATGAGCTGATCGACGAAGCGGTCGGCAAAGTGATGGCGAAGATCGCGGCCAAGGGCTGGGATAGCGACACCGACGTGATCTTCACCACCGATCATGGCGAGCTGCAGGGCGATTTTGGCCTGGTCTACAAGGGTCCCTTCCATGTCGATGCGCTGATGCGCTTGCCGTTCATCTGGCGTCCGGCGCCGAACGCGAAGCTGAAGCCGGCGGTCGTCAGCCAACCGGTGGAGCAGGTCGACATCGCCGCCACCGCTTGCGCCATCGCCGGCATCCCGCAGCCGGACTGGATACAAGGCAAGCCGCTGCCAGCATCAGATGACGGCTCACGCCAACGCGCGATCTGCGAATGGGACAGCCAGTTTCCCGGCTACGGCATGCATTTCCGCTCGATCTATCGCGACGGTTATGTGCTCACGCGCTACGAACCGTCGACGGCCGGTCAGCCGAACGGACTGGAAACGCACTTCCCTGCCTATGCCGGCTTCGCCACCGACATCCGCTATGACGGCACGGAAGGCGAGCTCTACGATCTCAAGAACGATCCGCATCAATTCGAGAATTTGTGGAATGACCCCAAATCGCAGGGGGTGAAGCGCGATCTGACCGCCGATCTTCTCGACAGCCTGGCGCCGGAGCACACGCCCAAGCTGGAAGTCGTCGCCCCGGCGTGATCCTCCACCGCGCAGCGGGGGAGGGGGGCCATCGCGGAGCGAGGGGGTAGACACCGGCACTGGCCCCCTCCGTCTCGCTTCGCTACGCTCGCTCGATACCTCCCCCACTGCGTGGAGGAGGAGCTACGGGAGGCATTCATGGCTTTGATCGTCTATGGCGGCGCGATTTCGCCCTTCGTGCGCAAGGTGCGCCTGGCGCTGATGGAGAAGGGCGTCGCCTACACGCTCGAGCAGGTCAATCCGTTCGCGCCGCCGCCCGAGTTCCTGGCGATCAGTCCGCTGAAGCGCATCCCCGTGCTGCGCGACACCGACCATGCCGAGCCCAACACGCTGCCCGACTCCTCGATCATCATCGACTATCTGGAGCACAAATATCCCAAGCCCGCGCTCTATCCCGCCGATCCGTTCGCGCGCGCCGTGGCGCTCTGGTACGAGGAATATGCGGACTCCGCCGTGGCGTCGAACATTGGTGGCGGCCTGTTCTTCGAGCGCATCGTGAAGAAGATGATGCGCGGCCAGACCGACGAAAGCGTTTGCCAGAAGACCCTCACCGAGAAGCTTCCGCCGCTATTCGATCACCTGGAGCGCGAGGTCGACGGCAAGGAATTTCTCGCCGGCGGCATGTTCTCCATCGCCGATATCGCCATTGGCTCGATGATGGTCAATTTCATCCATTGCGGCGAACAGGTCGACGCCAAGCGCTGGCCGAAACTCGCCGCCTATGTCGCGCGCATCCACGCGCGGCCATCCTTCAAGACCCTGATCGACGAGGAAAGCCCGCTGATCAAACGCTTCCGCAGCGCGGCGTAATTCTTCGGGGGCCGCTTCGCGGCCACCTCAGGATGACGGTTTCGTGTGGTCGTCGTGCTGGGGTGCGAGCGGAGCGAGCCCCGAAGCACGCTTCCTTCGCCCGCGGCCCCGCGCCACGTACTGGTTCAGCATTTCGACCATGCCGGAGAATGCGACCGCGAAGTAGAGATAGCCGCGCGGGATGTGGAAATGCAGTGCGTCGGCGATCAGCGCCGTGCCGATCAGGAGCAGGAAACTCAGCGCCAGCATCTTGACGGTGGGGTGCCGCTCGACGAACTCGCCAACCACGCCCGCCGCCACCAGCATCACGAACATCGCGAATACCACCGCGGCGATCATGATCGACAGCTGCTCCACCATGCCGACCGCGGTCACCACCGAGTCGATCGAGAACACGATGTCGAACAGCGCGATCTGGACCACCGCCATCGCGAGCGAGCCAACCGGCTTGTTTGCATGGGTCTCGTAATCCTCTGCCATCTCGTGGATTTCGCGGGTGCTCTTGGTGAGGAGAAACAGGCCGCCGGCGATGAACACGATGTCGCGCCAGGAAAATCCGATTCCGAAGACCGTCACGATCGGCCGCGACAGATGGATGATCCAGGCGATGCTGGAGAGGAAAGCGATGCGCAGCACCAGCGCCAGGCCGAGTCCGATCCGCCGCGCCGTCTTGCGCTGCTCGGGCGCGACGCGATGCGCCACCAGCGCCAGGAAGATGATGTTGTCGATGCCGAGCACGATCTCGAGCACTGCCAGCGTCAGGAGCGCGATCCATCCGTCCAGTGTGAAGAAGGGGTCGAGCATGACGGCCTCGGACGGGGATCAGAACCAGGGCGGTGGGAGTGTGGGGAAGAAATATAACAAGGTCTCGCGCGCTGCGAGAAGCCCGATGCCGGCGCCGATGAAGACGTCGCTGAAGAAATGCGCGGTCAGGAGTGCGCGGGTGACGCCGAGCCACAGCGCGATCGCGAACCACAACGCCGCCAGCTGCGGCCACACACAGGACGCGATGACCGCGACCGTCGTGATGGTCAGCGCATGGCCGGACGGAAAGGAATTGTAGTCGAGGCGGAATTCGAACCACACGAATCCGTATTTCCCCATCTCCATATCGTCACGCGGGCGCCGCCGTCCCACCACCAGCTTCATGCTGTGCAGGATCGCGCTGCCGGCCGCGAGACAGGCGATGAAAGCGAGCGCATAGGTCGAGGCCCGGCGC
>DATEZM010000030.1:0-4409 GCA_035255625.1 Rhizomicrobium sp.
CGCGCCACCTATTACCGCTGGGCGCAGCAATTTCCGCTTGTGTGTCCGGCAGAGGCGAAGGCGCCGTCGATGCCGATCGTCGGCGACCTGCATCTGGAGAATTTCGGCACCTGGCGCGACGGCGAGGCGCGGCTCGCCTGGGGCGTCAACGATTTCGACGAGGTGCATCGCGGCGCCTATGCCAACGATCTGGTGCGGCTCGCCACCAGCGTGCTGATCGCGGTAGACGAAGGCAGCCTCTATGTCGGCGCGCGGCGCGCGACCAGCGAGATTCTCTCCGGCTACACCCTGGCGATGGCGGCAAAGGCTGGACAGCCCTTCGTGCTCGAAGAGTTCAATACCGAATTGCGCGATATCGCGCTGAGCGACGCGCGCAGCCCGAAGAAATTCTGGAAGAAAATTCTCGCGGAGAGAGACGCCACACCGCCTGCGGAGGCAAAGGCACTTCTCGAACGAAGCCTGCCGAAGGGCGATGCGGGCATCGCGTTCAAGCGGCGCATCGCCGGCGTGGGATCATTGGGCCTGGAGCGTCATGTCGCGACAAGGACGGTCGATGGCAGCGCTGTCGCGCGCGAAGCCAAGCGGCGCGCGCCTGCCTCCCATGCCTGGGCGATCGGCAAGGCGCACGAGCCGACGCTTGCAAATGCGCTGCTCGCCCATGCGATCCGGCCGGACGATCCGTTCCTGCACTTCAGTGCCGACTGGATCGTTCGGCGACTGGCGCCGGATTGCCAGAACGTCGCGCTGGCCGACATCGCCGATGCCGCCGAGCGGCGCACGGTGCTGGGCGCGATGGGCCGTGAGACGGCGAACATCCATCGCGGCAATCGCGGCGCGCGCCTCCGCATCCGCGCTCACCTCGACCGCCAGAAGGATGGCTGGCTGTTCGAGGCGGCAAGCCGCATGGCGGACAGCGTGCGCAAGGACTGGAAAGTGTTGAAGAAGCGGGGCTAGAACGCCGGCGGCACGATGCCCTTCGCCTTCATCCGGTCGGGCAGTGTTGCCATGATCGCGAGCCGCTGCTCCTCACTCAAGCCGCCCCATTTCGCGATCTCGGGCAGGGTGCGGCCGCAGCCGAGGCAGATGTCGGCCATACCATCGACGACGCAGACCTTGATGCAGGGCGAGGAGACAGGCATCAGCCCATCTTGAAGACGCAGATCTTGTTGCCGTCGGCGTCGCGAAAATAGGCGCCGTAGAAGCCATTGCCACGGTCGCCGGGCGCACCTTCATCGGTGGCGCCGGCGGCGAGCGCATCGGCGTGAACCTTGGCAACGACTTCCTGCGACGGCGCCATCAGCGCCACCATCGTGCCATTGCCGCCGGTCGCCTTCTTGCCATCGTGCGGCTTGCAGATCGCGAGCGATCCGGACTGGCCTTTGACGCCATAGCCTTGCAGATGATCGTTGGCGAAGGTCTTGCGGATGTTCAGGGCCGCAAGCGCCTTTTCGTAGAACGCCTTGGACTTCTCGTAATCGTTGGCGCCGATAGTGACGTAGCCGATCATCGTCCTATCGTCCTGTCGGAATCTTGTTGAAGGGGACGTCCTTGTCGACGCGGATGTCGCCGGGCAGGCCCAGCACGCGTTCGGCGATGATGTTGCGCAGGATCTCGTCGGTGCCCCCGGCGATGCGAAGACCGGGCGAAGACAGCCAGCCGCCCTGGAACAGACCGCCCATCGGCGCTGCGCTGCCCTGGAGCACGCCAGCCTCGCCTTCCAGATCCATCGCGAAAGCCGAGAGGTCCTGCAGCTTCGAGGCGACCACGATCTTGGCGATCGAGGCTTCCGGCCCGGGCTGCTTGCCTTGGCTGAGCGCGGTCATCGTGCGCATCGTGGTGTAGCGCAGGCCCGCCGAGCGCACATACCAGTCGGCGATCTTCTCGCGCACCGCGGCGTTCTTGATCGCCGGGCCGTCTTCGAGTTCGAGGGTACGCGCGAGCGCCATGAGCTGCGGCACGTCGAGGCCGCCACCCTGACCGCCGCCGACCGCCAGACGCTCATGCATCAGCGTGGTGAGCGCGACCTGCCAGCCTTGTCCCACTTCGCCGAGCCGCTGCGAATCCTTCACCTTGAGATCGGTAAAGAATATCTCGTTGAAGCCCGAGCCGCCGCTTGCTTGCTTGATCGGCCGGATGTCGACGGCAGGATCCTTCATGTCGATGTAGAACATGGTGAGCCCCTTGTGCTTGGGCACGTTGGGGTCGGTGCGGGTGAGCAATATTCCGTAGTCGGAGAATTGCGCGCCGGTGGTCCAGATCTTGGAGCCGTTGATCGTCCACACGCCGTCGGCGCCCTTTTCCGCCTTGGTGCGCAGATTGGCGACGTCGGAGCCGCCGGCCGGCTCGGAGAATAGCTGGCACCAGATCTCGTCGCCCTGCACGGCCGGCCACACATAGCGCTTCTTGGCGTCATCGGAGCCATAGGCCATGAGGGTCGGGATACACATGCCAAGCCCGATCGCGAACGGCCCGCCATTTGCGACGTCGTACTTGCCCTCTTCCTGGCCGAAGATGATCGACTGCATCGGCGTGCCGCCGATGCCGCCCATGCCTTTGGGCCAGGTGATGCGGGCGTACCCGGCCTTGGCCTTGGTCTTCTGCCAGGCGCGCGACGCGGCCATCGCGCCGGCGGCGCCGTTTTCCATTTCTTCCAGATCGACCTCGCGCTTGCCAGCACGCTTCTTTGCGTTGGCATCGAGCCAAGTGCGGATTTCCTTGCGGAACGCAGCTTCTTCGGGGCTGTCTTCGAAGTCCATTTGTCTCTCCCTTAATTCGTTTGTTCGGTGTCGAAGCTGAGTGCGAGCACACCGCCAAGAGCGGTCTCGCGCCACAAAGATTCAAGCCGTTTGATCTCGGCACGCAGCGCGGCGATGTCGGATGCGGCGATTGGATAAGGCGCGACGCGGCGCGCCTCGCAGGTCACGCGGTACATGTCGATCATGTCGGCGGCGGACGGATAGCCGCTCAGATGGTCGGCCTGGAGCACTTCGACCAGACGCTCCATCTGGTCAGACTCGATCGTCGACTTCATGCCCTGGTCGAGCGTCTCGCCGTTTGCGACGCGACGCATGAAGCCGGCCTCGCCCATCACGTTCTCGACCGCGAAATGCACCATGTCATGCGGGATGCCGCCGATCTTCGGGCAGGGGATTTCCTCCGCCTTGCCGTCGCGGATCACGCGCAACCGGTCGTATTTTCCGGTCTTCAATTTTTCGAACAGGAATTCCATTCAGGCGTTGCTGGTCTCGAGTTCGGTGACGAGCTTGTCTTTCCAGGCGCGCTGCGGTCCGAGCACCAGGCCGGTCTCCTTGGCGCGTTTGTAATAGAAGTGGCAATCCATCGCCCAGGTGAAGCCGATACCCCCATGGGTCTGGATGTTTTCCTTCGATGCGTAGTCGAACGCTTGCGTCGCGGAGACGCGCGCCGAAGCCGCCGCCAGCGGCAGTTCGCGCGCGCCGGTGGAGAGCGCCCAGGCACCGTAGTAGGCGTTGGACCGCGCCAGCTCGTTGTAGACATACATGTCGGCGAGCTTGTGCTTGATCGCCTGGAACGAGGCGATGGGACGGCCGAAGGCATAGCGGTTGAGCGCGTAGTCCTTCGCCATGGCAAGGCAGACATCGGCGCCGCCGACCTGTTCGAAGGCGAGCAGGATCGCGGCACGGTCGAGGACACGACTCGCGTCGGACCAGCCTTCGCCGGGCTTGCCGAGCGGTTCGGCATTCGCATTCTCGAACACGATGTCGGAATGGCCGCGCGAGCCATCGAGCGTCTCGCACTGCGTGCGCTTGACGCCGGCGCCCTTGAGATCGACCAGGGCAAGTTGCAGCCCGCGCTCGCCCGAACCTTCGGCGGTCTGCGCCAGCACGACGGCGTAGTCAGCGATCGGGCCGTCGATCACGGCGATCTTCTTGCCGTTGAGCTTGCCGCCCTTCAGCGTGGTGCGGATGTTCTTGGGCAGAACGGCGCCCGGGCCTTCGGCGCGCGCGAAGGTGCCGATGAGTTCGCCGGCGGCGACTTTGGGCAGATACTTCTTCTTCTGATCGGCGGAACCGGCGATCAGCAGGGCTTCGGCGAAAAGATAGACAGTGGACGAGAACGGCACCGGCGCCAGGGCGCGGCCCATCTCCTCTGCAATCACGCAGAGCTCGAGATAGCCGAGGCCGAGGCCACCGAATTCTTCCGGAATGGCCGTGCCGGTCCAGCCCATCCCGGCGACCTGCTTCCACAACGCGGCATCGTGGTGTTGCGAGCCTTCGAACACGATGCGCACGGTCTTGGTCGTGCATTTCTCGGACAGGAACTTGCGCGCCTGGTCCTTCAGCATCTTCTGGTCGTCGGAGAAATCGAAATTCATCAGCCCGCCTGCCTGGTTATTTTTCGCGTTAACCGACGATAGAACACACCAAGCG
>DATEZM010000031.1:0-3529 GCA_035255625.1 Rhizomicrobium sp.
ATCTCATAGCCGGTGGCGTCGCCACGCGTGAGAATTCCCAGGCAAATTGTGCGTACGTCCACGACGGGGCGCCCCAACGATCTATATTGGTCCGATATAGATCGCCGCTATATATGTTCGCAGGTGCGAAATTCAAGCGGGTGGCGCAAATTTACCGCGCGGAACCCAATTGCCGCTGCGGCAGGGGTCGAAACTAGCGCCGAGGGAGCGTGCCGAATTTTTGAATTCAATTCGTCTACAATACGCCTAACATACTGATTTCACGATGGAAACCTGCGGGATGGGCTATAACGCCAGGCGACAGGAACACGAGGCTCAGATGACCTCGACCCGGTCGACTTCGACGCCTTTTTGACCCTGGCGGGTGGAATAGCGAATCCGCTGCTCCGGCTCCAGAACCTGGATCCCCGAGCGCCGGAGCGCACTGGCATGGATGTAGACGTCGCCGTTGCCGGCATCCGGCATCACGAAGCCGAAGCCCTTCTGGTCGTTGAAGAACTTGACCTTGCCTTCCACCATGGGGCCGCTCGGACCGGAATCGCGGTCGCGATGGCCGCCGCCGCCGAAACGATCCCCGCCGCCGAACCGGTCACCGCCACCAAAGCGGTCGCCGCCGCCGAAACGGTCTCCTCCACCGAAGCGATCGCCACCGCCAAAGCGGTCGCCACCGCCGCCGAAGCCGCGCCCGCCGCCGCCGCGGCGTCCACCGCCGCCATCGCCGAAGTCACGGCGCGGGCCACCGCGCGGTGCGCTCGTGTCGGCTGTGCTGGTGTCGACGCTATGCACCGCCACGACCTGAAGCCCGCGTGGCGAGTCCTGCAGATCGCAAACGATCGTCGCGCCCTGTGCCAGTTCGGAGTGTCCCGCTGCCTGGAGCGCCGAGGCGTGACAGAATGCGTCGCCACCATTCTCAAGCGTTATGAAGCCGTAGCCCTTGGTCGCATTGAACCATTTGACCGTGCCTTTGACTGAAGCCTGCGCGAGCGAGCGCGAGCCGCCACCATCGAAATTTGCCATGCTGCCGCCGAATGCCGTACCCCGCCGGATATCCCAATGACGCCCCCTGCCGCCGGCAACGGCGGGGAGCATTGCCGCTATCATGCGCAAAACTAGGGTGAATCCGCAACAGGGTCGCGGGGCCGGACGCCGCGAACGGTCGGTTTCAAGCCATGAGATCGGCCCGAGCGTCCGACGCGTTCGGGAGCATCGCAATGACAGGGCTGCGCAATGGATATGGTCAGGGATTGATCAAGCGGTGAATTCCATGAAGCATCGGAAATTATTGAATTTTTTCGCGCCGCAGGAATCCTGAAACAAGTTTCTCTGCGCTACTTCAGGAAGTCGAGCAGGATCGCGCTGACCGCTTCGGGTGCGTCATGCGCCACCCAATGCGTCGCCTCCGGTAGCCAGGTCAGCCGCGCGTCGGCGCATAGCGCCTTGCTCGCCTCCGCTAGAACGGGCCGCGCATAAGGGTCGTTCCTGCCCCAGATGATCTGCACGGGAACGGCAATGCTCGCCGCCGCAATTGGGGCGAAGCTTCGCCGCCGGATCGCGCGGTACCAATTGATCATCGCCGTCAGTGCGCCAGGCTGGCTCCAGGCTTCGCGATAGCGCGCAATCTCCTCGTCGGAGATGTGCGCCTGGGCCTCGCGGAGGGCTGTGACCAGGGCGCGAAAATTTCCGGCGCGCATGAGCGCTTCGGGCAGCCAGGGAATTTGAAAGGCCCGCACATACCAACTCGCGCGACGCTGTTCAGGATCGTTGTCCATGGCATCACGCCACACTGCGGGATGCGGGCAGTTGAGCACGGCGAGCTTGCGGATTTTCTCTGGCGTACGCGTTGCGGTCCACCAGGCGGCGACCGCGCCCCAGTCATGACCGACGAGAGCGAAGGGTTGCGTCGTGTAGTGCGCGGCGAGTGCGACGACGTCGTCGGCCAGCCGATCGACGTCATAGCTCGCGATGCCGTCCGGCTTGTCGGAGAGATTGTAGCCGCGCTGATCGGGAACGACGACGCGATAGCCGCCTTGCACGACAGCGCCGATCTGATGCCGCCAGCCGAACCAGAATTCCGGAAAGCCGTGCAGCAGGATGACGAGCGGACCATCCTGCGGACCGGCCTCGCCCACATTCAGCGTTACGCCGCCACTGGCAGCACGGCGCGTGAAACGGATATCCGGCAGTTCGATCAAATCGAAGACTCCATGGCGGTTAGCTTGACATTAAGACCTTCGGCCATCATATAGCCGCCATCGCTTGGCGGTCGCACGCGGCGTGCATGGCACGCTCCCACCGCAGGCCTCTGTAAATATCCCGTTCGCTCCAGATGTGCGTGGAAGACGGCAACAAGCCGTTATCAGCGCGTGCATCCCGCACGTTCATGCGGTTAAGGAACATTGTTTGAATACGACTTCGTTTGACTCCCTCGGTCTTTCCGAGCCGCTTCTGCGCGCTCTCTCGGCCGAGAACTATACCCAACCCACACCCATCCAGATCCGCGCGATTCCGGCGCTGCTCGCCGGTCGCGATCTCTTGGGCATCGCCCAGACCGGCACCGGCAAGACCGCCGCCTTTGGTCTGCCGCTGCTGCAGCAACTGGCTGCCAGCACCCTGCGGCCGGCGCCGCGCGGGACGCGCGCGCTCATCCTCGCGCCGACGCGCGAACTCGCCATCCAGATCGATCAGAGTCTCAAGACTTATGGCCGTCATCTGAACCTCCGCCAGGCCGTGGTGCTGGGTGGCGTCAACCAGACCCGGCAGGTCGCTGCGATGCGCAATTGCGTCGACATCCTCGTCGCCACGCCGGGCCGGCTGCTCGACCTCGTCAAGCAGCAACACATTCGCCTCGACGGTGTGAGCGTTCTCGTCGTCGACGAGGCCGACCGCATGCTCGACATGGGGTTCATCAAGGACGTGCGCCGGATCGTTGCGATGCTGCCCCGGCAGCGCCAGTCGATGCTGTTTTCCGCGACCATGCCCGGCGAAGTCGTCCAGCTGATCGGCGACATGCTGCGCCAGCCGGAGCGGGTCGAAGTCTCGCCGCCCACCATGACCGCGGACCGCATCGACCAGCGCGTCATCCACATCGCGCAAAAGGACAAGCGCGCGCTGCTCGGCCATCTGCTGCGCGATGAGAGTCTGAAGCGCGTCATCGTCTTCACGCGCACCAAGCACGTCGCCAATCGCGTATCCGACCATCTGGAGCGCGCCGGTTTCTCGGCCGACGCCATCCACGGCAACAAGTCGCAGAATGCGCGGCAGCGTGCGCTTGAAGGCTTCAAGTCAGGCGCGGTCCGCGTCCTTGTGGCGACCGATATCCCGACGCAGCCCAGACCGTGCTGGTCACCGAGCCGCCGAGGTTGGTCACAATGCAATAATTGGTGATGAAACCGATTTGCACGTTGGCTAGGATTAAATTACTGGACGTCGCCGCGGCGTCCAATACGCCATTCGTGAACCATTGATAAGAGAACGGAGTTGTTCCGCTCACCGCCAGCGAGAAGGCCGGGTTCGCGCCGGCAAACACGGT
>DATEZM010000032.1:0-2436 GCA_035255625.1 Rhizomicrobium sp.
GAAACGCCGACTCCGCGCCGAGTACGAACAGGAAGCCTATAGCGAATTGTGGCGCACGCTGCCCGCAGGGATTGAACCGCCTGCCGCGCCGTTGACGCCCGATCTCGACGACGAGTTCTCCGGCGACATGAAGCTGCCGGAAGAAAATCTGCTCTATTTCCTCGAGAAGAACTCGCCCACGCTCAAGGCCTGGCAGCGCGAGACGCTGCGCATCGTTCGCAATCTGGCGCAGTATTTCTATCCGCAGCGCCAACTCAAGGTGATGAACGAAGGTTGCGCGACTTTCGTCCACTACACGATCATGAATTTGCTCTATGAGCGCGGGTGCATCACCGAGGGCTCATGGCTGGAGTTCATGCACAGCCACACCTCGGTGGTGTTCCAGCCGGAATTCCAGGACCGTCGCTTTTCCGGTTTCAATCCTTATGCGCTGGGTTACGGGATGATGGCGGATATCCGGCGCATCTGCGAGAAGCCCACGCCTGAAGATCGCGACTGGTTTCCCGAATTCGCCGGCAAGGGCGACTGGATGGGAACGCTAAAGGACGCCTGGGCGAATTATCGCGACGAAAGCTTCATCGAGCAGTTCCTGTCGCCAAAGCTGATGCGCGATTTTCGCCTGTTCGCGCTGCACGATGAAGCGAGTGCGTCGACCTTCAAGGTCTCAGCCATCCACAACGAGGATGGCTACCGCGAGGTTCGCACGATGCTGGCGCGGCAGTACGATGTTGGGTCCGCCGACCCGAACATCCAGGTCACTGGCGCCGATCTCAAGGGCAACCGCACGCTGTTCCTGTCGCATGCCGTGCATCGCGGCGTTCCGCTTCATAACCAGACCAAGGAGCTCGTCCTCGCCCACGTCGAGCGCCTCTGGGGCCACGATGTGAAACTGGAGGAGCGAGCCGCTTAGTTGCTGGCGACGCGTTCTGACTGCACCGTGACCGTCTGCGTGGTCGGGTGCTGCGCCGGCTGGAATGCCGGCGACCAGGTGACCTCGAGAAACAGCAAAGCCGCACCCGCGATCAGGGCGAACATCAGCGCCTTTGCGCCCATGCTTTCGCCGGTCATGTGTTCGTTCGTCATAGCCCACTCCATTCGTTCAGACCTTGAGAACCATCTCGCCGGCCTGTGATCGGGAGATGGGGTGTGGTGGGCAGTGCGCAATAGTTGGGACGCCTCGCTGCGAAGAATGCGAGCCATGCGGAATTCGTATGTGTACGGACCTTGTCAAAACGACCCGTCATGCCCACGTCCCTGAGTGAAGCGCCACTCGGTGGCCGTGTCGGTGTGCCTCGGCGTGGGGCTCCCTCTTCCAAGTGCCGACCCCAGTGGTTATTCGCCGAATCCGGCATTCAATGATCAATATCTGGGGTTAGGTGGCTGAGGGCCCCCTCGATTTATGAGCGCGGTAGGAGTTTGCCGGGCTGGCTCAGCGTGCCAATGTCGCGCCGATCGCAAATCGGAGGGACGTCATGGCGCGTAAGGCAATCGAGACCGGCACCCAGGATCTGCTCGCCCATGTCGAGGACGGCGTCGCCACCATAGTTATGAACCGGCCCGAGCGGCGCAATGCGCTGTCTGGCGGCATGCTGAAGGCGATGGCAAGCGTTCTCGCGGACTGCGAGAGCGATCCCGACGTCGTCTGCATCGTGCTGACCGGCGCCGGCGGCGCCTTCTGCGCTGGCGGCGACGTCAAGGGGATGGCGGACGGTACGGGCGGCGGCTCGACCGCAGCGGCTGGTTCAGATCTCAACAGCCGCATCCACGCGCAACGCCTCAGCCAGCGCGCCACGGCTGGCAAGCTCTACAAAATGCCGAAGCCCACGATCGCCGCGATCCCCGGCGCCGCGGCCGGTGCAGGCTTGTCGCTGGCGTTGGCCTGTGACCTGCGCATCGCCTCCGAAGGCGCAGTGATGACAACGGCATTCGCCAAGGTCGGTTTCTCCGGCGACTACGGTGGCACCTATTTCCTCAGCCACCTGGTCGGCAGCGGCAAGGCGCGCGAGCTCTATTACCTGTCGGACCGCATCGACATGGCGGAAGCGCTCAGGCTCGGCCTGGTGAACTGGGTCGTGCCCGCCGAACGGCTCGAGGCAAAGACCCACGAGATCGCACATCGCCTGGCCAAGGGTCCGCGCGTCGCCTATCGCTATATGAAAGAGAACATCAACCGCGCGCTCACCGGCGCCGATGTCGACGATTGCCTCGATCTCGAGGCGACGCATCACAACCACACCGGCCTGACCGAGGATCATCGCGAAGCCGCCAAGGCCTTCGTCGAGAAGAGGGAGCCGGCATTTCGAGGACGCTAGAATTCAAAGGGGGAAAGCATGAGATTGGTATTGGGAATTGTTCTGGGCATTGCCGCTTGGTTCGTCGCTGTCACTGCCATAGGCTACGCAATAAAAATGGGCGCCCCGTCACTCGATGCGGCGC
>DATEZM010000033.1:0-9325 GCA_035255625.1 Rhizomicrobium sp.
TACAGCATGTAGCGCGACGCCTCGTCGAGCGGGTCGAGATGCGGCACGCCGAGGCCCGCCTGCCGCGTCGAGTGGATCGTGAAGCCGGCGATCTGTCCATCGGGCGCTACCCAGGCTTCGAGAACCGGACCGAGACCGGAGACGGCGTAGGTCTGCACACCCGCATACGTCCAGAAGTTTCCCAAGCTGTAGGCGATGAGATGGCCGCGATAAATCTCAAGGGCGCGCGGAACGTGCGGCCCCTGCCCGATCACGATGTCAGCGCCGGCGTCGATCGCGGTATGGGCCAGCGCGGTGACATTGCCGCGGTTCTCTCCGACGAACGTCTCTGTGCCCTTGTTAACATGGACGTAGGTCCACCCCTCGCCGCCGCCATGAAACGAAACCATGACGAGGTCGTGCGTCTTCTTCAGATCGCGCACGAGTTGGGCGACGCGTGGAAGATCGTTGATGTTGAGCGTGCCGTTGTTCGGCGCAAAAGCGATGAATCCAACTCGGCGCCCGTTTGGCAGCACCATGTCGCCGGTGCGCGCTCCGTCGCGGTCGAGCCCGCCGTAGGCAATGCCGTTGGCCTTGAGTGCCGCCATCGTCGACTCACGGCCCGCCTCGCCGTAGTCGCCGGAATGGTTGTTGGCGAGGCTGACGACGTCGATGCCGAGACTCCGCAGCACGCCGGCGTAGTAGGTCGGCCCGTGGAAGGCAAAACACTGCTCGCAATTCTTGCCGGTGCCCAACGGCCCCTCGTAAAGCGGGCCTTCGAGATTGACGAAAGCGACGTCGGCGTGACGGAAGATGCCGGCAAGGTCGGCGCCGACCAGCGACGCGACGTCGACGCCGGGTTTGATTGCTGGATTGAGCCCCGTCGCGATGCTTCCCATCATGACATCGCCTGCGCCGACGATGTCGGTGAGTTGCGGGTCACCCCGACGATAGGTTGAAGAGAGCCATATCTGGTTCTCCGGATAGTGCACATCTCCCGTGCCGACGCCTGGCTGAAGTCTCAGCGGCGCCTGAGCGTTGGTTCCAACTTGCGTCGCGGGTTTGTCAGGGGATGGCAGGTAGACAATCTTTGGCGGCGGCGCCGGCGCCGGCACATACACGATCTGCGGCTTGGGAGCGGGCGACGCAGCCGCCTGTACTGTGATGGTCTTGCCGGGGAGATAGACGATCTTCGGCGGAGCTTGCACCACCACTGTCTTCGATGGCATCGGCACATAGACGATGCGGGGGGCCGGAGCTGATTGCACAGGCAGCGGCGCGAAAGTCGGCAGTGCGATAGTGCTTCCAACGAACGGAGCCACGCCCACACGGGTGAGTGCCGCAAGCTCCGCAGGATGCCGGTCGAGCGTCGCCAGATCGGATTCCGCTGCGATGACTGTAGTACAATGCGGCGCATAGTCGGCAAGCACATGACAGAATCCCATCGCGTCGGCCGGCCGATTGAACGGGAAGAAGAAGCTCTGAATCACGAGCGGCGCGCTGCCGCGATTGTGGAAGACGAACGCGCGTTTCCATGGAATCCCATGATAACGACCGTCGAGCTCCGTTTTGAGTGCGGCTAGGCTGGCATCGTCGGGAACATCACCGATCGCTGCGCCGAGAATGACGACGCCGTCGGCCGAAGCGGTGGACACTGGCCTGTCAAAGTCGCCGGCGGCGAGCTTCGTCTCGTAGCGATAGACGAGGAGATGGACCGTGATCAGCCAGACAATCGCAAGCGAAATTGGCACCAGCGCGGCGGTCATGAACCAGCCGAACTCGTCCCTGTGATCCCAGCCGTAGCGACGCGTCATGAAAAGCCCTCGCCCCCATTGAACATTGGCTCAGGCGCCTGTGCCAAGTCGAGACGTGTCGGCGCTCCAGGGTTAATTGGGAACCATGGTCAGCGCCCGAACCGCTCGAGAATCCACGGAACGACGGCGTCCATCACCCTTTCGACGTCGGGCGCCTCCTTCTGGCCGAAGGGCGGATTGAAGTAGTGCTGGGCATTGGGAAATTCGACGAATGTCTTGTCTGGCGCCGCGACGGCGGCAAACATCGGCTTGGCATCCGTTTCGGCGAAAATTTCCTGGTCCTTGCCAGCATTGATGAACAACGTCGGCGCCACGATCTTCGGCAGGTCGGTCATTTGGTTGGCGTGACTCGACAGTCCCGACCAGGTCGACAGCCACGCATGCGGCGTGGCGTAGCGGCCGAAGCCCATAAGCTTCCAGTTCATCAGGTCGGGCCGCGACGACAGGATCGAACCATAATCCCGCGCGCTGGGATCGAGATGCCGGTCGGCGTAGTGCAGGTTCGCCATCGTGCGATAGATCGTCATGATCGGCTCGAAGGCCTCGCGCCGCAGGACGTCGCGTTGCCAGCCGGGCGGCAGTTTCTGGAAATCGGGATCGGCGTGGAACTGTTCAGCGCGCTCGTTCTCGGCGATCAAGCTGCGCGCAATGGCATCGAGCCGGGCAACACGCGCAAGCTGGCCAGCGCGAAACCGGGTCACGAAGCTTTCGTCGTAATGTGACCATTGCGCGTCCGAGCCGTCGAGTGCGGCCGGCGTGACGAAACCGTTCACCTCGTCATACATGTCGAGCGTGGAATCTGTGCGATGGGGGTCGTTCTCGTCGATGAGGGACGGATCGATCACCTCGTTCATGATCATGCCCTCGCCCTTGTGGGCGGCGATGTAGATCATCGCATCGGCAGGAATCATCTCGACCTGATTGAGGCGCGTGGGGCGGCCGCCGGGCGTCTTGGCGATGCGCGCGCCTTTCGGCGTCACCGCTTGTGCCTGGTAGAAGCCGTTGAGCGCACCGCCACCGGAATTGCCGATCAGGATCACATTGGCGACGCCGCGCCGCTTCAACTCTGCGACGCAGGACGCGACGTCGAGGATGATCTCCTCATGCACCGTTGTCGTGTCATTGTTCGGGTTGCGGGTGGTGGCGCCGAGCACGGCGATTCCCGCCTCAACCAGCCGCGGCACGACGTAATGGTGCTGGAAGTCGGCGCGGGGATGCATGACGACCGCGCCGGTTCCGGGTCTGGGCGCGCTACGCGACGTCCAGATCAGCCCGCGATGCTCGCGCCCATCGGACGCTTTGAGCAGAAGGCTTTCGACGGCATAGTCGGCTGGCAGGCGCCGCATATTGAACGGCGTGCCGAGCCAGTAAGTGTTGGAGACGAGATTCACAGGACGCTCCCGCAGCGGGCGCCACTGTGGGGAGAAGCCCATCGATGATCAAGCTCACATTCTGCTTGAAGCGCCTGCCGCATCTGAGCCGCGAGGCGTTCCAGACCTACTGGTTCGAGAAACATGCGCCGCTGGTGGCCAAGCACCGCGAGGTCCTGCGCATCCGTCGCTACGTCCAAATGCATTCGGGCAGCGATGAGATGAATGCGGCGATTGCCGCGAGCCGTGGTGCGCCGGAGATGTTCGATGGCGTCGCAGAGCTATGGTGGGATTCGTTCGAGGACATCGCAACAAACGTTTCGGCCGAGGCACAGGCGGCGGGATTGGCGCTGCTCGAGGACGAACGCAAGTTCATCGACCTGCCTCGCTCACCGCTCTTCTTCGGCGAAGAAAAGACGATCTTCGGCTGATTATTCATCCGGCTGCATCAAAGCCTTCATCGCATTGGTGTGTGTGACGAAATCGTTCTTCTTCGCGTCCCAGCTATAGACATCCGTATAGGTATGCTTCGACGCCTTTAGGATTTTCGTGCCTTCGTCGCAGGTCTCGTCGCTGCGAGTCACCGTCTGGGTCACGCTGACGGATATCGCGCGGTATTTCGAACCTTTGACGTCATGCACCGAATAGACCGGGACCTGACGCTCTTCATAGCCGCAAAAGCCGGAGTTCAAGGTGAACTGGGTGAACGCTACGCGCAGTCTGCCGCGGTCGAGATACAGGATCGTATCCTGGCTGTAGTTCTGGTTCGAATTGAAATGATTGTTGTCGACGATCACCGCATCGCTGTCGGCCGCAATTGCAAGCGTTTTCGGCGATCCGAGGCCGACGAAGCGGTCGCCGCCGACGTCCATGTAGTCGAGCAGCTTCGGCGTCGCGGGCGCCGCGTCGAACACGGCGAGGACGGCAGAGAAACCCGATCCCGTCTGGCTGTCGCCGGTAAGCACAGCGAGCCGCTCGTGGCCGCCTTCCCTCAGCTTGATTGGCGTAATGTCGTCGAAGGCGAGATCGGCATCGGTTTCGGGTTTGCCGTCGAGCCCGCGCAGACGCATCAGCTTACTGCTTGTCCAATGGCCATCGGTACTTTTGGCCAGATCGGGCATCGCCTGCCGCAGCAAAGTCTCATAGGTCACGCCCGGGTGTCCCGGAACGGCATCGGTCACATCCTCTGCGTGCGCCGCGGGGACCAGAGCCAAGAAGGTAACAACGGCAATCCGCGCTTCAAATATCCGCATAGCAGCGTACCTCTTCTTCCGCGCCGGGCGTGGTCAGCGCGCCGTAGCGCGCAGGGCCGACATTCTTCGCATAGCGCGCGAGCGCGCCGGTCTCAAACGACGGCCTTTTCGGCTTCCACACCTTGCGACGTTCGGCGAGCTCGGCATCGGAGAGTTCGACATCCATCGTGCCCTGATCGGCGTCGATCACGATGACGTCGCCGTCCCTGAGCAGGCCGATGGGGCCGCCGTCCATCGCTTCGGGGCCGACATGGCCGACGCAGAGTCCGCGCGTCGCGCCGGAGAACCGGCCATCGGTGATGAGCGCGATGTTCTCGATCCCCTGCCCGTAGATGGCCGCGGTGGTCGAAAGCATCTCGCGCATGCCGGGGCCACCCTTTGGGCCTTCATAGCGGATGACGATGACATCGCCTTCCTTGTAGTCGCGCCGTTCGACTGCGGCGAAGGCGTCTTCCTCACGGTCGAACACGCGCGCGGGGCCGCGATGATGCGTATGCTTGAGGCCGGCGACCTTCACGATGGCGCCTTCGGGCGCGAGATTGCCCCTGAGCCCCACCACACCGCCGGTAGGTGCCAGCGCATTTTTCACCTCGCGCATCACCTTCTGATCGGGATTGAACGTCACGTCCTTGAGATTCTCGGCGATCGTTTTCCCGGTGACCGTCATGCAGTCACCGTGCAGGAAACCGCCATCGAGCAGCGCACGCATCAGCATCGGTACGCCGCCGGCTTCCCACATGTCCTTGGCGACGAACTGGCCGCCCGGCTTGAGCGAGGCGAGATAGGGTGTGGAGCGGAAGACCTCAGCCACATCGAACAGATCGAACTTGATACCAGCCTCGCTCGCCATCGCCGGCAGATGCAGCGCGGCATTTGTCGAGCCGCCGGTGGCGGCGACAACGCGGGCGGCGTTCTCGAACGCCTTGCGGGTCGCGATCATCCGTGGACGGATGTTCTTGGCGACGAGGTTCATCACCTCTTGCCCCGCTTTCAGCGCGAAATCGTCGCGGGAGAGAATCTCGGCCGGCGGGCCGGACGAGTAAGGCAGCGCCAGGCCGATCGCCTCGGCGACGCAGGCCATGGTGTTGGCAGTGAACTGCCCGCCGCAGGCCCCTGCCCCGGGACAGGCAACGCATTCGAGCTCGTGCAGATCGGCGTCGCTCATCTTACCGGCGGAACGCAGTCCGACGCCTTCGAACAGATCGACCACGGTCACATCGCGGCCGCGGAAACGGCCCGGCATAATCGAGCCGCCATAGAGAAAGACGCTGGGCACATTCAACCGCAGCATCGCCATCATCATGCCGGGCAGGCTCTTGTCGCAACCGGCGATGCCGATGAGCGCGTCATAGCAGTGGCCGCGCATGGTGAGTTCGACCGAATCCGCGATCACTTCGCGCGACACGAGCGATGATTTCATGCCCTCATGGCCCATCGCGATGCCGTCGGTGACGGTGATGGTGCAGAATTCGCGCGGCGTGCCGCCGCTTTCCTTCACGCCCTTCTTGGCGGACTGTGCCTGGCGCATCAGCGCGATATTGCAGGGCGCGGCCTCGTTCCAGCAGGACGCGACGCCGACGAAGGGCTGGTGGATCTCCGCCTCGGTCAGGCCCATCGCGTAGTAGTAGGAGCGATGCGGCGCGCGCTCCGGTCCCTCGGTCACATGGCGGGATGGCAGCTTGGACTTGTCGAATTTGTTCATTTGCTGCTCGCTTGGCGCCTTCTTCGGCAAGATAATTGTTTTTCAAAAACAGGGAGGGGGGTGGGGTCTCCCATAATTCATACCGGCAAAGGCGCAAGAGCGTCAGAGGTGATGGCGCCGCAAATAGGTATTGGGTCCTCAAATTCAAGGGGCAGGTTGGAATAATTCTGAGGTCCTTGAAACCGGGGATTCGCGTTCTTAGAATCATTCCAACAATGCACCGGTGCTGCTCTCCCCCTCCAGTGGCGCCGGCCCACTTGAAGCCCAGGCGGGCACCCCACCCCCCCGTTCCCGCCTGGGCATTTTTTGTCAGTCACCCATTGGAACGATGCCATTCGTGGCGTTCGGCGGTGGTATCGACGGCACGGCCCGCCAGTCTTTCGCGCAGGTCGCGACATAGGGCATGTAGCCGGCGGGGTCGTCGCAATAGAACCAGTCGGCCGTAATCGGAACGCTATCGGGACTACCTTCCGACAGCGGAATGGTGACGGGCACCGGCACCCACTTGCGCCGGCACTTCGCAACGTAGGGGAAGTACCCTTTCGGATCGTCACACCAGCTCCATGTCCCATCGGAGACCGGCGCGCCTGTGCCGGGCGGCGGTGGCGCGATTGGCAGCGCCGTCCAGTCGTGTCCGCAGGATTTCACATAAGGATAGTAGCCGTTGGGCTGATCGCAAAAGTACCAGAACGGTCCCGGCGGCATGTCGTTCGACACGTCGTTTGGCGGCGGCGGGGCGCCGCCGCCGGTCGGTGGATTGGGAGGATAAGGCGCGTCGGGGTACGGATAAGGACTTGGATAGGGATAGATCGTGTACGGCCAATAGGCATAGGGATCGACGACGACTCCGCCACCGCCATGTCCTCCATGATGGTGACCGTGCCCGCCGAACGCAGCACCCGCTGGTGCGGCTGGAGTACCAGTGCTCCCGCCATTTCTGCTTGAAGCTTGGAATGCCGACACAACGGTCGTCGCGGCGCAGAGAAAAGCGATGGTCGCGAGAAAAATGGAGACTGGACGCATCGCAATCTCCTTTGTCCAGAGGATCAGCGCTCTGGAAATTTCCCCATATCCGTCATCCCGTCCCTCGTCGGCTCGCGCCGCGTACCAATAGCAAGTAACCGCTCCGAACAATAGACCCCGACGATCATCACGACGGGCGCGACAATCACGGCTGTGGCAACGATCAATATCGTCATCGCGCTCCTCCAAATGTCGCAAGACGGTGGGTACTCCTCGCGCGAGAGTCGAATGACATGCGCCACAGCAAGTTCACGAACTCGCTCAAATTGTAGCATGGCGGTTTATCGCGGCATTGCGCGGTTAACGGCAAGCGATCAGCGCTCGTATGCCCTGATTCCCGCTGCATCGCGGATCAGCACGTCGCCGTCACGCATGGTGCGATAGGCCATCGCCTGGTCGAGCATGAAGAACGTCACCTTCTCGGCTGCCTCGGTCTCCGGATGCGCGGAGTCATAATGTGGCACGAGGTGGAACGGCAGCAGGTCGAGCCCCTCCCATATGATGCCCGCATCATAGCCGGCGGCTAATTGGCTCGGGTCATCCATCAGCTCGATGCCCTTCAGGTTCGGGCACGCGACAACCGCGCCGGCACTCTCGCCGCCATAGGCGAGACGGTCCGCGGCGAGAAACCTCCCGATCAGTTCATCGAAACCGCTCTGCCGCATCGCGCGGCGCAGCAGGAACGCATTGCCGCCGGTCGCCCAGACGAGATCGAGGCTGCTGAGTTCGGCCTCCAGTGCGGCGGATTTTCCGAAATGGTCCCGCAGATCGAGCGCGCATGCATCGAAGCCATGCGCGTGCAGTGCGGCGATCGGATCATAGACATTGTGGGCATAGTCGGCGCGCGATTGTGGCGGGATGGCATCGAGCGCATTGGCGATCACGCCAACTCTCGCACCCTGCCCGACCATGGCGAGCAGCAGATCGACCCGGTCACCGAAACGGTAGGAGGAGAGATAGAGGCGCATGAGTTCACGGCGCCAGTCGCGCCACGGCTTCTTTCAACCGCGCCGCTGCCGCCGCGGCCTCGGCGCGCTTCTCGCGCTGTTCGGTGAGGACGTCGTCCGGCGCGCGGGCGACGAATTGCTCGTTCGACAGTTTTGCGTCGAAGCGGGCGATCTCGTCATGGGCCTTCTTCAATTCCTTCTCGAGCCGGGCGCGCTCCTTGCCGAAGTCGATGACGTCGCCGAGCGGCAGGCCAGCGGTCGCCTCTCCGAGCACGAATTGCGCCGTGCCCTTGGGCAGGTCGTTCTCTATTTCCGCCGTGACGAGACGCGCGAGCTGGAGGATCACATCCTTGTGCCGTGCCAGACGTTCGCGCGATTGCGCGTTCGCATCCTTCAGCAGCAGCGCGACCTTGGCTGACGGGGGTACGTTCATCTCCGACCGGATCGAGCGCACGCCCTGCACCAAATTGATAATCCAGTACATCTCGCCCGACGCGTCCGGCGCTTGATAGGCCGGATTGGCAACTGGCCATTGCGTCTCGATCAGCAGCATGCCGCGCGGTTTCGACTGCGCAGTACAGGCCCACAATTCCTCGGTGATGAATGGCATAAACGGATGCAGCAGCTTGAGAATCTGATCGAGTACCCAGCCCGCGATGGCGCGCGTCTCCGCCTTGGCCATCTCGTCCACGCCGTTGAGGACGGGCTTGATGAGCTCCAGATACCAATCGCAGAAGATCGACCAGACGAATTGATAGGCTTGGCCCGAAGCCTCGTTGAAGCGCAGGCGATCGGTTTCTAGTTCTCGCGTCACAGCGATCACGGTGGCGGTGACCTCGTCAACGATCCACTTGTTGACGGTCAGCGTCGCGGTGGGCGGCCCGAATCTCTGCGGGCTCACGCAACCGTTCATCTCGCAGAAGCGCGCGGCGTTCCACAGCTTGGTCGCGAAGTTGCGGTTGGGCTCGACGCGGGAGGGTCCGATGCGCATGTCGCGCGCAAGACCGGCCGCAGACGCCAGCGTGAAGCGCAGTGCGTCGGCGCCGAACTGGTCGATGAGCTCGATCGGATCGACCACGTTGCCCTTGGTCTTGGACATCTTGGTGCCCTGCTCGTCGAGCACGCGGGTGTGGATCAGGACCTTGTGGAACGGCACCTCGCCCATGAAATGGATGCCCATCATCATCATCCGCGCGACCCAGAAGAAGATGATGTCGAATGCCGTCGACAGCACGCT
>DATEZM010000034.1:0-7072 GCA_035255625.1 Rhizomicrobium sp.
TCAGGAAGGCGCTGCCGCCTATCTGAATCGCCAGTACACCACGATCGCCATCGTCGGCGTCGTCATCTTTCTCCTGGCTCTCGGTCTTCTCGGCTGGCAGGTCGGTGTCGGCTTTCTGATCGGCGCAACGCTTTCAGGCGCCGCCGGCTATATCGGCATGTATGTCTCGGTGCGGGCCAACGTCCGCACTTCGGAAGCCGCCCGCCACGGATTGGCGCAGGGCCTCTCGGTTGCGTTCCGCTCCGGCGCCGTCACCGGCATGCTGGTCGTTGGCCTCGGCCTTCTGGCCGTTGCCGGCTACTACGCGTTCCTCACCGAAGGCCTCGGCCTCGATCTGAATACGCCCGAGCAGAGCCGCATCATCGTGGACTCGCTGGTCGGCTTGGGCTTCGGCGCCTCGCTGATCTCGATCTTCGCCCGTCTTGGCGGCGGTATCTTCACCAAGGGCGCCGATGTCGGCGGCGACATGGTCGGCAAGGTTGAAGCCGGTATCCCCGAAGACGACCCGCGCAACCCCGCCACCATTGCCGACAATGTCGGCGACAATGTCGGCGACTGCGCCGGCATGGCGGCGGATCTGTTCGAGACCTTCGCGGTGACGACCGTCGCCACCATGGTGCTCGCCTCGATCTATTTCGACGGCGAGATCAAGTCCAAGCTGATGCTCTTCCCGCTTGCCATTGCGGGTATGAGCATCGTCACGTCGATCATCGGCACGTTCTTCGTGCGCCTCGGCGCCTCGAAGAACATCATGGGCGCTCTCTACAAGGGCGTGATCGCCACCGTGATCCTGTCGCTGATCGGTCTGTGGCCGCTCACGAACTATCTCGTCGGCATGGACACCGGCCTCACGATCGGCGAGGGCGCCGACGCGATGAGCTTTACCGGCATGAGCCTGTTCTGGTGCGGCGTGGTCGGCCTGGCGGTCACCGGTGCACTCATCGTGATCACCGAGTACTACACCGGCACGAACTATCGTCCGGTGCGCTCCATTGCGGCCTCGTCGATTACCGGGCACGGCACCAATGTGATCCAGGGCCTTGCTGTGTCGATGGAATCGACCGCGCTGCCGGCGCTGGTGATCTGTGTGGGCATCGTGGCGACCTATCTGCTGGCAGGCCTGTTCGGCATCGCCATTGCGGTGTCGACCATGCTCTCGCTCGCCGGCATGATCGTCGCGCTCGACGCCTTCGGGCCTGTCACCGACAACGCCGGCGGCATTGCCGAAATGGCCGGCCTGGAAGGGGACGTCCGCAAGACGACCGATGCGCTCGACGCGGTCGGCAACACGACGAAGGCCGTGACCAAGGGCTACGCCATCGGATCGGCGGGCCTTGGCGCGCTTGTCCTGTTCGCAGCCTACACCCAGGATCTGAAGTACTTCGCGGCCCAGGGCACCGGCTTCTTCGCCGGCTTGGAACAGCCGACCTTCAGCCTCGCCAACCCGTGGGTCGTCGTGGGTCTCTTCTTCGGTGGCATGTTGCCGTTTCTGTTCGGCGGCATCGCAATGACCGCTGTCGGCCGTGCAGCCAGTGCAGTGGTCGAGGAAGTGCGCAAGCAGTTCCGCGAGATGCCGGGCATCATGGCGGGCACGCAGAAGCCGAACTATGCGCGTGCGGTCGACTTGCTGACCAAGGCGGCCATTCGAGAAATGGTCATTCCGTCGATGCTGCCGGTGTTCTCGCCGATCGTGCTCTTCATCGTCGTGAACTGGATCGCAGGCAAAACGCAGGCGTTCAACGCGCTCGGCGCCATGCTGATGGGTGTGATCGTGACCGGTCTGTTCGTTGCCATCTCGATGACCTCCGGTGGCGGTGCCTGGGACAATGCCAAGAAGTACATCGAGGATGGCCACTATGGCGGCAAGGGCTCGGATGCCCACAAGGCCGCAGTGACCGGCGATACCGTTGGCGACCCCTACAAGGACACAGCCGGTCCTGCCGTTAATCCGATGATCAAGATCACGAACATCGTGGCGCTCTTGCTCCTTGCGGTGCTCGCCCACGTGTTCTGATCTGGACCGTTTTTGACCATGCGAAAGCGCGGGCGGCGACACCTGCGCCTTCTCTTTTTCACCTCGTGTTGGATAACATCGCCGATTTTGGACTTATCCAACACACCCCTCCTTTGATCCGCTTAAGGAATTCGCCCCAGCATTAAATCACTATCCACGGGCTTATCAGACGCGCCGGAGCGCTTACGTCTCTCTCGAAAAGACACGCGAGAGCGCACGATGTTCGATCACGTTCGCGGCCGTTGGCTCGGCCGATTGAAGGTCCCTATCCGAAGGGGCCGCGAGAGCATACAGGGAAGGGCGCGCTCGTGCGATCCCGTGCGCGAAGGAACGCGATGACAAGCAAGTTTCCTTCGCGTGGAACACCGAGGCGCTTGCGCGTCAGGTGCCGCGCGGTTGACCGGGATCAAGGTCTTGCGCCGGCCGCCGGTGTGGCCGAAGCACAAAGGCCTCCCATTGGGAGGCCTTTGTCTTATTGGAATGGGAG
The DNA here is from genome assembly GCA_035255625.1 of Rhizomicrobium sp. Classification (GTDB taxonomy): domain Bacteria; phylum Pseudomonadota; class Alphaproteobacteria; order Micropepsales; family Micropepsaceae; genus Rhizomicrobium. The sequence goes on from DATEZM010000034.1 coordinate 2,502, forward strand.
ACAATCCGCCTACGGATGCCCGCCCGGCGGGCCACCATTGCCGCCGCCCGGGTTCGGGTTGCCACCGCCGATGCCGCCGCCGCTACCGCCCAACGGGACGCCTGGCGTGGCATTGAAGAGCTGCTGCAGAAACGTCAGCTCGCGGCCCTTGGCCGGCGTTTCGCGGGCCTCGAAAGCGACGATATGACCGTCTCGCAGCGAATAGTGTTTTAGGTCGGTGACCTTGCCATCCTTGTCGAAATAGACCGCCAGGATTGCGCGCGACTGAACAGTTGCCTGGAAGAAGGCGATCTGTTTTTCGACCGCGGTGACGTAGTACCAAGCGTCACCTGCCTGAGCGAAGGTCGCCTCGGTAGAGGGATAACCGAGCGCCTGCTGGATCGAGGTCTTTGTGTCCTTGCCGATCGAGATCTTTTTCTCGGCATCGGGGTCGGGTAGGTAACCACGCTGGTTGACCACAGGTGTGCAGCCCCCGAGAAGCGCCATGGCGGCCAGGACCAGAACCGTTTTTCGCATGCCAAAGGACCTCAAACCGGATAAATCCCACTCTCACAGACGTGCTAGCCTTGGGCGGGCGCGCTGGCAAGACTGCCAATAGTTAAGAGTTCCAGCATGTTGAACATCCTTCGTCGCACCTCGCCGAAAATCCGGACTGTCCAGGCCCTCCATAGCAACCTGGTCGCAGCGGCCCGCCAGCCGGTTTTTTTTCGCGAATACGGCGTCGCCGACACGATCGATGGGCGCTTCGACGTGGTGGCCTTGCACGGCTGGCTGGTGCTGGGCCGCCTTCGCTCGGCCGGCCAAAGCGAAATCGCGCAGGCGCTCTCGGACGCTATCTTCGTCGCGTTCGACGAGGGGCTTCGCGACCTCGGCAATGGCGATATGGGAATGGGACCGCGCATGAAGAAGCTGGGGAATGCCTTCAATGGCCGGCTCTTGGCTTACGAAGCTGCCGTGGGCAGGGAAGCGGAATTGCGCGAAGCGATCCTTCGCAACGTTTATCGCGCGGCTCCGGGGATGGAACCGGAGGCCGGCGCCTTGGCGCGCTATGTCGTGGCGGCACGAGCGCGACTTGAATCGTGCGATCTGCTTGCCGGAACTCTTGATTTTGGCTCGGTACCGACGACATTCGGGTGACGATGAGCACCATGGAGACTCCGCCCTTCGAGCACGACTTCAACCTCCGCGATCTCAGCCGCGGTGGCGCGGAGGTGCGCGTCGAGGCGCGCGGCGACGACCTGCTGCGCATCGCCGCCTGGGCCGGCGTGCGTGGCATGGAGTCGTTCGGAGCAACTGTCGAATTGCGCAAGCATTCGGCGACAAGGTTTGCGCTCGACGCACTGCTTGAGGCCGATGTTGTTCAGGACTGCGTGGTTACGTTGGACCCGGTCCGCGACCACATTTCACGGCCGGTGCACCGCGAGCTGCATTTGTCCGAGACGGTCCGCCTGAAGTCCCATGAAAGTATTCCTCTTGGCGCCGGCGCGGGCCACGACGAGGTACCGGAGGAAATCGACAGCCTCATCTACGACCTGGCGGCGCCGCTGCTCGAGGAGTTCGTTCTGGCGCTCGACCCCTATCCCCGTGCGCCAGGTGTGGAATTTGCCGCGTCGGCGGGGGCGGAAGCCCGGCCGGAAAGCCCTTTCGCCGTCTTGAAAAGCCTCAAAAGCCGCGGCTAAGGTTCCGAAATCCGGACGAAATCCGGCTTGAAACGGCCCGCGGTTTCCTGTTACTTCCGCCCCCTGTTTCGCCCCGCACGACCGGACGGCTCGCGCAGACTCTGCGCCATGCCTGAAGATTCGGCGCTGGGCACCCAAAGGAGCGACCCGCCATGGCGGTGCCAAAGAGAAAAACATCGCCGTCCAGGCGCAATATGCGTCGGGCGCACCATCGGCTGGCCACGCCAAGCCACAATGAGTGCCCCAATTGCGGCGAGCAGAAGCGCCCGCATCACGTCTGCGGCGCCTGCGGCCACTACGACGGCCGCGAAGTCGTGAAGACCGAAGCTTAAGTTTTTGGTGCCCGGCAGCGAGGCGATCGTGCCCACGGAGTTTCGAGAAGGGGTCCGCGGCGGTCATAGCCAGGTCCGCGGCTTGACCGTCGCGATTGACGCCATGGGTGGTGACGCTGGGCCCGGCGTTGTCGTGGCCGCACTTGGCCGCTCCGTTTTGCGCCACCCGACCGTCAAATTCATCGTGCATGGCGATGAAGCCGAGCTGAAGCCGTTGTTCGCCAAGCGGGCGAAGCTGCTTGAGCGGGTAACGCTGCGCCATTCGGCCGAACGCGTTCGCATGGACGAAAAACCTGGTCTCGCACTGCGCCGTGGTCGCAACACGTCGATGTGGCGCGCCATAGACTCGGTCAAGACCAAGGAGGCCCAAGTCGCTATCTCTGCCGGCAACACAGGGGCGTTGATGGCAATGGCGATATTCCAGCTTGGCACGCTGGAAGGCATCCAGCGCCCCGCGATTGCTGCGCTGTGGCCGACCAAGCGCGGGCAGAGCGTCGTTCTCGACGTCGGCGCCAACGTCACGGTTAGTGACGAACAGCTGGTCGATTTTGCGGTCATGGGCGAGGCGTTCGCTCGTGCGATCCTGGGATTGGAGCGGCCCACGGTCGGCATTCTCAATGTCGGATCGGAGGACGTGAAGGGCAACGACGCCGTCAAAGGCGCGGCGCACATTCTGCGCAACAACCCATCGCTGCCGATCGAATTCGCGGGGTTCGTCGAGGGCGACGATATCTCGGACGGAACGGTCGACGTGGTCGTGACTGACGGATTCACGGGCAATGTCGCGCTCAAGACTGCAGAAGGCGCGGCAAAACTCATTGTGCACTTCTTGCGAACGGCCTTGCGCAGATCTCTCCTTGGCCGTCTTGGCGGCTTTATTGCTGCGGGCGCGCTGAGCACGCTGCGTCGCAAGCTCGACCCGCGGGCAGCGAATGGCGGAATTTTTCTCGGGCTAGCCGGCGTTGTTGTGAAAAGTCACGGCGGCGCGGATGCGCTTGGCTTTGCCAGCGCGCTCGACATGGCGATCGACATGGCAAATGCCGATATTATCGCTCGCATCGTCGCCGATCGCGCCGCCATTCGCACGCTTGAACGGGAGGCTGTCGCCTCGTGATCCGTTCCCTAATCGTCGGATGCGGCGCTTATCTGCCTTCGACTGTTCTCACCAACGAGGAGCTCGCCAAGCGGGTCGATACGTCCGATGCGTGGATCCGCGAGCGCACTGGCATCAGGCAACGCCATGTCGTGATCGACGGCGAGAAGACCTCCGACCTCGCGCTCCAAGCCTCGCGCAACGCGCTCACCATGGCGGGATTGGACGCTAACGAGCTCGACATGATTGTCTGCGCCACGACGACTCCCGACGAGACCTTTCCAGCAACCGCGACGACGCTTCAGGCGCGGCTCAATATGAATCACGGCGCCGCCTTCGACGTGCAAGCAGTCTGCTCCGGCTTCGTCTATGGCATGGCGGTCGCAGACAGCCTGATCAAGACAGGCATGGCGAGGACTATCTTGCTGATCGGCGCCGAGACAATGAGCCGGCTCATGGATTGGACAGACCGCACTACGTGTGTGCTGTTCGGCGACGGTGCGGGTGCGGTCGTTCTTCAGGCGGCCGAGGGCACCGGCACGAACGCTGATCGCGGTGTACTGAACTCCAAGATATTCTCGGACGGGCGGCTGCACGATCTGCTCTACGTTGATGGCGGCCCGTCCTCGACCCAGACGACCGGGCACCTGCGCATGCAAGGCAAGGAGGTGTTCCGCCATGCCGTGACGAACATCTCCGCCGCCATCCTGGCGGCAGTGGCGGAGGCCGGCCTCAGCGTCTCCGATATCGATTGGTTCGTGCCCCACCAGGCCAATCAGCGGATTCTCGACGGCACTGCCCGCAAGCTGGGGATCGATCCGTCAAAGGTCGTGACCACCGTGGCCCAACATGGAAACACCTCGGCCGCCTCTGTGCCGCTCGCACTCGCGACCGCGGTCGCCGACGGCCGAATCCGCAAAGGTCAACTCGTCCTGCTGGAAGCAATGGGCGGCGGCTTCACCTGGGGTGCCAATCTTCTCCGTTGGTGACGCATAGCTTGAAGGGCGCCGTCTATCCCTTTGACGTTGACGGCAAATCTGCCCGCGCCTACCCTTCATTAGCCATAAGGGAGTCGCGGCCTATGTCCACCGATACGTTGACTCGCGCTGACCTGACCGAAGCGGTGTTCCAAGCCGTTGGTCTGTCGCGCAACGAGTCTGCGCAGATGGTTGAGGATCTCTTGGAAGAGGTTTGCGCGGCGTTGTCGCGCGGTGAGACGGTCAAGCTCTCCTCCTTCGGCACTTTCGCGGTACGTCAGAAGAGTCAGCGCATGGGGCGCAATCCAAAAACCGGCGATGAGGTGCCGATTGCGCCGCGCCGTGTTCTCGTGTTCCGGCCGAGCCATGTACTGAAGGCCATCATCAACGGGCAGACGCCCGATCCCGACAAGAAGGATTGATGCTTGCTGGCCGCGGCCGCACTTCGCACGAAATCTCCCGAAGCCTTTCGCACGATCAGCGAGGTCTC
>DATEZM010000035.1:0-4125 GCA_035255625.1 Rhizomicrobium sp.
CGTCGTTCGAGAGGTTCGCGATGCAGGTCAGCACATCGGGGTTGCGGCCGCGCAGCGTAAAGCTTGCTTGCATCTCACTCACGCGGCCTTCTCCGGCGTTTCATCCAACGCGGCCAGCTCGCGCATTGTCATCGGTGGATAGCTTGTGGTCGGCGTGAAGATTTCGTGTTTTCCAAGATGCGAAAACAGTGAACCTTCTTCTCCAAATCCGGACATTCCAGCCAAAACATCCAAGCGGAAGTCGCGGCGCTGATACTTCCCCTTGCCGAGATAGCCCCACTCGGCAAACGTGATCGGCTGATCGTCATGCGTGCGCATGGTGAGCGCATCGCCGTGAACGATGTTTTGCGAAATCACATAAGAGGCGGTTTGATACCAATACTCCGGAGCCTTGGTGTTGAGATATTCGGCGAGAACCTCGAGCATATTCGCCCGGCACTCAACGATGTTGTCGGCCAGGAGTTCGATCCCGTAGATGCACATGAGGGCGAGAATCGCGTAGTGCTGCTTTTCAAAATCGCCAGACTTCCCGAACTTGAGTTCGACAGCCGCGAGCTTGCGCTTGAGGATCGGCACCAGAAAATTGCCGCTGCCGCACGCGGGCTCCAGAAAGCGCGAGTCGATGCGCTCGGTTTCGCCCTTGACGAGATCGAGCATTGCCTCCACCAGCCACGACGGAGTGAATACCTCCCCGTGATCCGCGACGCGCTTCTTAGACCTAATCAGGTTCATGAATTCGATGTACTCGGCGGCCGCCTCAGTCAGGAACAACCTGCTGATGCCCTACACTAATGGGTAGCGCCTAGGTTGCGAAACCTACCTGCCGGAATGAATCGGCGTTTCAGAAAGTGGCGGAGCCGGAGGGATTCGAACCCTCGATACGGCTTTTCAACCGTATAACGGTTTAGCAAACCGCCGCCTTCAGCCTCTCGGCCACAGCTCCATTAGCAAAATCAGATACTTAAATCGCCCCGATTCCGCAAATTCCGACACCTTCCGTTGCGTTGCTCGTGGCGGTTCCGTCCGATCACTGCAGCGCAGCGGGTGCACATAAGGCAGGCCGGCAGCGCTTGTCGAGTGTCACTGCTGCGCCGGAAATTTGTCCGTCGTATCGCCGCGCGCTTCAGGCGGCCCGACCGAATCTTGCGAATTTGCCGTGAACGGATGGTTTCGCTTGAAAGGCCATCCGAAGGGGAGCAGCCTTTGTGCACAGCTGGGGCTGATCCATCGGGTATTACACCCGCCGGACGTCCGGTCCGAATGCTGAAAAAGCGCTCGGACAATAAGAGATGAGGCGGGTCCTCGATGCGGTCGGTCGCACCGTAAGGAGGAACGCGAATGCTGGTCAAAAACATCCTTGGCGACAAGGGCCGCGAGGTCGTCGCCATCTCGGCCGATGCAACCCTGTCCGAAGCCGCCCGCCTTCTGGCGCGCAAGCGCATCGGGGCCGTTCTGGTGCGCGACGACAACGGCGCGCTCGCCGGCATCCTGTCGGAGCGCGACGTGGTGCGCGCCGTCGCCGATGGAAGTGTTTCCGCGCTCGCGCGCCCCGTCAGCGCCTACATGACCCGCGCGGTGGCGACCTGCGGCGAGTGCGACACCGTGCAGGACATCATGGAGATGATGACCATCGGGCGGTTCCGTCATGTGCCGGTGCTCGACAACGGTCTCGTCACCGGCATCATCTCGATCGGGGATGTGGTCAAAACCCGCATCGAGGAAACGGTGCAGGAAGCCACCACCTTGCGCGAATACATCACTGCGGCGTGATAGCCTCTTTCCTTGAGGGAGAGGTTCAATGCCCAACCATGTCCGCTTCTTTTCCATCATGGTCGATGACGACGTCCGCGCGCGCCGGTTCTACGAGGCGGTGTTCGGCTGGACGTTCGAAGATTGGGGTCCGTCGGGCTTCTATCTCATCCGCGGCGCGGGACTCGAAGGCTCGCTGCACAAGCGGCAGGTCCCGCTGACCGGCACCGGCTATCGCGCCTTTGAGGTCACCGTCGGCGTCGACGATGTCGATGCCATCGCCGCGAAGGTGACGAAAGCCGGCGGCACCATCACCATGCCGAAGATGCGCATCGAGACGGTGGGCGAGCTGATCTATTTCGACGACCCCGAAGGCAACCGCGTCGGCGCGATGAAATACGACGCGGCCTGAGGGCGCGGAACCGGCGGAACATCGCTTTGTCGCGCCGCGTTTCCTTCCAAGTGGGGAAAGGGAGACGCTTCCATGAAAGCCATTCTCACCGCTGCCACGCTTGCCCTGGCGATCGGCGTCGCGTCTGCGCAGACGACGATGCCGAACTCCAACCAGACCCCGGAGCCGCTGGGCAGTTCCATGCCCAACGCCAACCAGACGCCCGAGGGCTCGTCGACCGTTCCCAATGCGGACGGCACCATTGCGCCGAACAGCGGCACCACTGCGCCCAACGGCACCATGCGCGCACTGCCGCCCCCGGTTCCACAACCCATGCCCTGCGCACCGGGCACGCCGAATTGCACGAACCCGGCCTGTCCGCCAGGGCCGCAGCCTCAGACCACAACGCCGCCGAATTGTCCGGCAACGCCGTAACGCAGTTCCCGGAACGGGCCTTGGGACGGGGCGTTTCCTCGCCAGTCATTCCGATTAAGCGAGGACACGATGAAACTTCTTCTGAGCACGACTGCCGTGCTGATGCTTGCGACTGCGCCTGCCTTTGCGCAGGTGAGCCCCTATGACACCAATCCGACGCCAGCCGAGCGCGCGCAGACAAATCAGTTGAATCAAAATGCCGACCAGGACGCGCAGGCACCGATCGCGCCATCACCGAGCGAAGCCGACTACGCCGCGAAGAAGGCCGACTACGACCGCAAAATGCAGGAATACAATGAGCGGCACGATGCCTATGAGCGCGAGCGTGACCGCTATCGGGCCGATCGCGCCGGCTACGTTCATCGTTGGGACGCATTCTACGGCTATCGCGCTTTCCGCGACGTCGACACGATGTCGGGCCATAGCCTGATCGGCCTGCGGGTCAGCGCGCGTGGCGGCGACGGCATCGGCCGCATCCGCGACGTCGATCGCAATTCCGCCGGCCGTGTCATCCGCGTCTCGGTCTCGACCGGCGAGGGTACGGTTACCTGGATCGACGCCGACGATCTGCGCTTCGATCCGGTCAATCGCGAGGTGATGACCGATCTGAGCCGTCATGAGGTCGACGGCATGGCGCATCCGCGCTTCTGAAGTTCCGTTGCGAGGCTGCAACAAGGGCCGGCTTTTCGTCGGCCCTTGTCGTGTGCCGGGAACGCGTCTGGGCGCATAGGCGTTTAAATCCCGTATCGTAGGGCGCGAAACATGGCCATATCGAAATATGCGGTTGCCTGTGTGGCGGCTATTTTCGCGGGCGGCGTCACGGCCGGCCTCGCCGATGGGGGCACGGCGCCGGTGCCCGTCCAGGTTACCAATGAGGATCAGGTCACGCCGGTCTCTGCGGTCGCCTACCCCGACCAATCCTTCGACGGCGTGGCGGTGCGTTTCGTTTCGGGCAAATCCTTCGGCCGGGTGATCGCGGTATCCACCGATGCGCGGGGCCGAGCAGCGCGCTTGCGAATTGCTCTCGACAGCGGCGAGCGGCTATGGATCGACAAACGCGATCTCGTCTACAGCCGCGCCCGCGATTCCATCATCGCCCAGGATGTCCACGCCCCGGCGACGGCAATCGCTTCGCGCTGATACCCGTTCACATTCCGATCGTTTCACGCAGCGCCGCTGTCCACGGCACCCAGCGGTCGTCGGGGCCGCGGATGCCATCCCACAGCATGTTGTTGCAGACATAGCCGACCGCGACGCCGCTTTCGGGATGGGCGAAACCCATTCTTCCGCCGGCCCCGGCATGGCCGAAGGAGCCGTCGCCCAGCATCGGCTCGGCGCGGCGGTTGAGCTCATAGCCCAGGCCCAGCCGCTGCGGATCGGGATTGGGGAGTTTGGCGAAGTCGCCCGGCGCTTTCAGCCCTTCGGTCTGCCATTTACGCGCCCGCTCCATCGTCTCGCGCTTGAGGATACGCACGCCGTCGACGTCGCCGATCGTTGCCGCATACATCCGCGCCAGCGACGCGGCGTTGCCGATCATGTTGCCTGCCGCG
>DATEZM010000036.1:0-2565 GCA_035255625.1 Rhizomicrobium sp.
CCCGCCTCGACCTTGGCCTGCGCTTTCGCCCATTCGGCCGAGCCGCGGCGTTGCGGCGCTGGCGGCTCCTGTCCGGCCGCGCGCATGCGTTCGGCGATCTGGCGGCCAAGCGCGACGACCTTCGGAATCTCGCCATCGGCAAGCGGCGCCATCTTTTTTTTCCGCGCCATCGCCTTCTCGATATAGGGCGCCAGCTCCACCGCCTTCTTCGCGACGCGCTCGGCTTCCTTCTCCTTGAACTCGGGCATTACGTCGTGCGCGAAGAGCTCAAGCGCCGCGCAGATGTCCTCGTGCTTGTTGCGGCCGCTCTGCTGGATGAACGCGACCTGGTCGACGCCGCATTCCGCAAAACCGCGTAGATGATTGCGCAGTTGATCGGGCGTGCCGATGCCGCCTTCACCGCCCGTTGCCGGCGCATCCGGACCTGCCGCGGCCTGCGCCTTCTGGAATGCGCTCCATATGTCGGTGCGGCCGGGCGTGTGCTCGCCGAAGCCGTAATGATGGCCGAGCGCATAGCCGAAGAAGCGGAAGCCTTCGAGGCCGCGCTTGCGCGCCTCGGCGCCATCGCGATGCACCGAGAAGCTCGACACCATGCAGATGTTCGGATTCACCGCATGGCCGATCGGCACGCATTCCTCCTTGAAGATGCGGTAATAGTCGTCGACCCATTGCCTGGCCTCGCGCGGATCGACGAAGGCGAAGGTGAGCGCGCCGATGCCCAGCCGCGCGGCCAGCTTGATGGTCTCGCGGTTGGAGCAGGCAACCCAGAGCGGCGGGTGTGGCCGCTGCACCGGCTTCGGCACGATGTTGCGGCACGGCATATCGAAGAACTGGCCCTTGAATCCCGGATAGGGATCCATCGCCATCATGTTGGCGCATTGCTCGACCGCTTCGAGCCACTGGTTGCGCTTCTCTTCCACCGGCACGCGATAACCGCCGAGTTCGAGCTGCGCCGAGCTTTCGCCCGTGCCCCATTCAACGCGGCCGTTCGAAACGAGGTCGAGCGTCGCGATGCGTTCGGCGACGCGCGCCGGATGGTTGTAATTCGGCGGCATCAGCGTGATGCCATGGCCGAGACGGATGGTCTTGGTGCGCTGCGAGCAGGCGGCGAGGAAAACCTCGGGTGCCGACGAATGCGAATACTCTTCCAGAAAATGGTGCTCGACCTCCCAGGCATTGTCGATGCCGAGCCTGTCGGCGAGCTCCACCTGGTCGAGCGCGTTCTGGAACAGCTTGAGCTCGTCGCCTTCGTTCCAGGGACGCGGCAGCTGATGCTCATAGAAGATGCCGAAGCGCATGGCGGTCTCCTGTCAGTTCGTCTTGGCCGTGTTCTGCAAGGCAGCGCGCTGGGCCATTCGGCGGGCCTGTTCCTCGGGGTCCCAGGCGTGGCGCGGCCCGACCGTCATGCCGCCATCGACCTGGATATGCGTGCCGGTGACGAAGCGGGATTCGTCGCTCGCGAAGAACAGGCACATATTGGCGATGTCGTCCGGCATGCCGGCTTTCGGGATCGGCTGGGCATTGGCCTGCTGATCGAACATCCCGGCCGTGACCATCTTGATCGCCGCCTCGGGCAGGCCGGCCGACTTCATGCCGGCGGCGAAGATTCCGGTCTGGATGAAGCCGGGGCAGATGGCGTTGACGCGGATTTTTGCGCGCCCGAGCTGCGCCGCACTCACGGTCGTCAGGTGCACGACGCCGGCCTTGGCGACGGAATAGGCGACCGGGCCCATGCCCGCCTGCAGTGCCGCGACGGAGGCGGTGTTGATGATCGATCCGCCGTCGCGCGCTTTCATGAACGGCACGGCATAGCGGATGCCGAGCGCCACCGAGCGAAGCAGCAGATTCATCGAGCGGTCCCATGCCTCGCCGGTCATCTCCTCGATGGTGTTGGGGCTGCCGCCGGCGCCGGCATTGTTGAACAGGATGTCGAGCCCGCCGAAGGCATCCTTTGCTGCCTGCATCGTCGCTTTGATGTCGTCTTCCTGGGTGACGTCGCAGTGGTGGAATTTCACCTGGCCGTTGAAGCGGCGTTCCAGCTCGCGGCCGTCATCGTCCTGGATATCGGCCGCCAGCACGCGCGCGCCTTCGGCGACGAACAGCTCGACCGTGCCACGCCCGATCCCCGAAGCCGCGCCGGTGATGACTGCAACCTTGTCTTTAAGCCGATCCAAGCCGTCCTCCCATTTTCTGACAGATTATCAGTCGGGATGTGGATCGCCAAACCGGTTTTTCGAAAAACGATTTTCCTCCCTGTGTTGCGGGAAGGAAAAATCGATTCACCCCGTTAGCATGCGCCACAGGCCATAGAGGCCCATGCACACCAGAAGTGCCGCGCCCGCGATGAACAGGCCGTTCGTCAGGATGGAGCCTTCGCCCTCTTCCTCCTCACTTTCGGCAAAATATTCGCGGTACGCGCCGCCGCCGAGCAACAAGATTCCCGCTGCCGTAATCGCCCAATAAATCATGGCATCCCCGTCCGATACGACTCGGTATTTTGATAGCTTGATCCGGCTTGCGCTGGCAACCGAATCGCCTCCGCCGCAATGCAGCAAATCAGCGGGA
>DATEZM010000037.1:0-5674 GCA_035255625.1 Rhizomicrobium sp.
AACGGCGCCTTGCCGAGCGGCTCGCGCGCACGCCAGAAGAAACTCAGCGTGCCGCGCTGCGCATAGATGTTGCCTGGCGCGTGCCACCACACCACGCCGTCATCGGCGAGCTGGAGATAATTGCCACGCGATCCGTCCGGCAGGACCTTCACGCGGTCGGCAATGTTCGGCGCCGGATCGCCGCGCGCGGTGTCGGCCGTCAGCGCGTGGCCGAAATCCAGCTGAAACAGAAGACCCGAATCCTGCGGCGCCGGTGCAGCTGTGGCGCCGAACAGGCAGGCGCCAAGCGCCAGGATTCGAACAAGCCCGCGTCCCATCCGCATCGCTTTCGCCCCTATTTTCGATATGGTAACCGGTGTCAATAGATATGGAAAGTGAACAGTGAGTAAGTCGATCAGCGATTGTCAGCCGCATTGCTGATCGCGCCGCTGCACTTGTTGATGTCCATATGAAGTTGCCTGCCACCAGCCGTGACGATGACCTCGTTGGGGCCGGCTTTCGGCGGCGGCTTATTATTCATCTGCCACATCGACCAGTGATCGCCGGCGTCCGTCGCCTCGATGATTGGATACTCCTTCAGGAGATTCGGATCGAGGCCTTCGCCGACCGCCTTGTAGATTTTCTTTGCGATATCCGCGGTGGGCACGAATTGCGCGTTGATGAAGTTCGTATGGCGGCACAGCGGCGGCTGAGCCACGCCGGCGACTCCGCTCGCCGGCACCACCAACGCAAGTGTTGCGATCGTCCTGCGATACGACATGGCGCACCTCATGCGTCGAACTGGATCACCGAGCGGGCGACCTCGCCGCGTTTGAGCTCGGCGAACGCCTCGTTGATCTGCGCGAGCTTGATGCGCTGGCTGATCATGTCGTCCAGCTTGAGCTTACCCGCCATGTAGAAATCGATCAGCCGCGGCATGTCGACGGGAAAGCGGTTGGAGCCCATCGCCGAACCCTGGATGCGGCGCTCGCCGAGGAAGGCAAAGCCATCGAGCTCGATCTTGGTGCCGAGCGGGATCATGCCGATCACGTTGGCCGTGCCGCCGCGCGCCAGCATGCGAAAGGCCTGCTCCGCGGTCTGCTTGAGACCAATGGCCTCGAACGAGTGATGCACGCCGCCCGTGGTCAGCTCCATCACCTGCGCCACCGGATCGCCGTCCTTGGCGTTGACCACGTCGGTGGCGCCGAAATGCTTGGCGAGGTTGAGCTTCGAGCCGACCACATCTATCGCGATGATGCGCCCGGCGCCCGCGATGGCCGCACCGTTGATCGCCGCTAGGCCGACGCCGCCGCAACCGAGCACCGCGACGGTCTCGCCCGGACGCACATTGGAGGTGTTGATCACCGCGCCGACGCCGGTCGTCACGCCGCAGCCGATCAGCGCCGCACGGTCGAGCGGCATGTCCTTGCGCACCGCGACGCAAGCGTGCTGGTGCACCAGCATCTGCTCGGCGAAGGACGACAGGTTGAAGAACTGGTTGATCGGCTTGCCGTCCTGCGTGATGCGCGGCGCGTCGCCCTGCTGGCGGCGCACTTCGGGGCTCTGGCAGCGCGACATGTGGCCGGTGAGGCAATGCTCGCAATGGCCGCAGAACACCGACAGGCAGGTGATGACGTGATCGCCCGGCTTGCAGGTGCGCACCTCGCTACCGACCTGCTCGACAACGCCGGCGGATTCGTGGCCAAGCACCACCGGCACCTGCGCCGGATAGGAGCCCTCGATGAAATGCAGATCCGAATGACACACGCCGGCGGCGACGGTGCGGATCAGGACCTCGTTCGGGCCCGGCTTGTTGATCTGGACGTCTTCGATCGCGAGCGGCTTGCCCACTTCGCGCAAAACGGCGGCTTTCATGGCGTTTCCCTTCGATGGCTTTGCGTTGATCCTAGGGTCGCGCCTCACCTCCGGCTAGAGGCATTTCGTCAGGGTAGAGCCGGCACCGTGTGCAGCAAATTCAGGCTTGTGCCCTTGGGCGAACGCATCAGTCCCATAGCCCAGACCCTGCCGGATGATTCGAGTGCATGGAAGGCTGCTTCGTCAGACGGCAGCGCGGCGTGCTGCTGCCCATTCGCTTGAAAATCATAGACCTCAATGAGCATGACGTCCGAGAAACTGTGGCTCGGCGAGACGCCGACCCAAGCGCGAATGGCGGCGATATTCGCATGGTCTTCGACAGCCGGGCTATCAACGCCACACGAATCAGTCTGCACGTTGTAGTTCGTGTCCGCCTGGGATGACGCAATGCCGGTTGACACCTCGTACGTACGACCATTCAGCGTAACCTTCCAGGAAGCATACGCCCCGATTGCCGGCGTTTTATTTTCGGGCGGCCGAGATGTACCGCCAGCGCTGATGACCGCCGCAGCGACGGCGCTGCGATCTGCCGCGGTATAGACGCAGAATTGCTTGAACGCGGCGAGGAGCGGCGGGTCTTCAGCCATGGCTAAATGCGGCAGGATGGCAATTGAAATGCCCATCAAAATCGCAGCCGTGCACCGCATCTACGCGACCGAATCCCGCACCGCCCGCCACACCTTTTCCGGCGTCGCGGGCATGTCGAATTCCTTGACGCCGAGCGCATCGGTGACCGCGTTCATCACCGCGGCGGGCGCGGCAATGGCGCCGGCCTCGCCGCAACCCTTCACCCCCAGCGGGTTCGACGGACAGGCGGTCATCGTCATGCCGACGGTGAATTCTGGCAGATCGTCGGCTCGCGGCATCGCGTAGTCGTTGTAGGAGCCGGTGATGAGCTGGCCGCTCGACGTCTCATAGATGCCGTGCTCCAGCAGCGCTTGCCCGATGCCCTGGGTGATGCCGCCATGGACCTGGCCTTCGACGATCATCGGATTGATTACGGTGCCAAAATCGTCGACCGCGGTGAAAGCGACAATCCGCGTCGCGCCCGTCTCCTTGTCGACCTCGACTTCGCAGATGTGGCAGCCGGCGGGGAAGGTGAAATTCAGCGGATCGTAGAACGCCGTCTCCTTCAGCCCGGGCTCGATCTTCGAGGTGTCGAATTTGTGCCCGACATAGGCAGCGAGCGCGACCTCGGCGAACACCATCGCCTTGTTGGTGTGATGACCGGCGAAGCGGCCGTCTTCGAAAGACACTTCGTCCTCCGGCACTTCCATCACCGCGGCGGCGATGCGCTTGGCCTTGGCGATAACCTTGTCGCAGGCCACGGCGATCGCCGACATGCCGACGGCGGCCGAACGCGAGCCATAGGTGCCCATACCAAACTGCACTTTGTCGGTGTCGCCATGCACGATCTCGATCGTGTCGATGGGGACGCCAAGCCGGTCGGCGACGAGCTGAGCGAAAGTCGTCTCATGGCCTTGGCCATGGCTGTGGCTGCCGGTGAGCACTTCCACCGAGCCGGTCGGATTGACGCGCACCTCGGCGGACTCCCACAAGCCCACGCCGGCGCCGAGCGACCCGACCGCCTGGCTCGGCGCGATGCCGCAGGCCTCGATATAGGTGGCGTAGCCCAGCCCGCGCAGCTTGCCCTGCTTGGCCGCAGCCACCTTGCGCGTGGCGAACCCGGCGACGTCGGCCGCTTTCATCGCCGCATCGAGCGAGGCGTCATAGTCGCCAATGTCATAGGCCATGATGACCGGCGTCTGGTGTGGGAAGCTGCGGATGAAATTGCGCCGGCGCAGTTCGACGGGATCAAGCCGCAGCTGTCGCGCCGCCTCTTCCACCAGCCGCTCGACGACATAAGTCGCCTCGGGCCGCCCGGCGCCGCGATAGGCATCCACCGGCGCGGTGTTGGTGTAGACCGCCTTCACCTGCGCATGGATGGCGGGGATGTCGTACTGGCCCGACAGCAGCGTGGCGTAGAGATAGGTCGGCACGGACGACGAGAACGTCGACATATAGGCGCCGATATTGGCGATCGTGCTGACCTTCAGGCCCATGATCTTGCCCGTAGCGTCGAGCGCCAGCGCGCACCTGCTGACATGGTCGCGGCCATGGGCGTCGGTCAGGAAGCTTTCCGAGCGGTCCGCGGTCCATTTCACCGGCCGGCCGATCTTCTTGGCCGCCCACACGCACACCGTCTCTTCGGGATAGATGAATATCTTGGAGCCGAAGCCGCCGCCGACATCGGGCGCGATGACGCGCAGCTTGTGCTCCGGCGCGATGTTCACGAAGGCCGACAGCACCAGGCGCGCGACATGCGGGTTTTGGCTGGTCGTGGTAAGCGTGAAGATGCCCGAGCCCGCGTCGTATTCGCCGATCGCGGCGCGCGGCTCCATCGCATTCGGCACCAACCGGTTGTTGACGAGGTCGAGCTCGACGATGTGACTGGCCGCGGCGAAGGCGATCTCGGTCTTCTTGGCATCGCCCAATTCCCAGTCGTAGATCAGATTGCCCGGCGCCTCGTCATGAATCTGCGGCGCAGTTGCCGCGAGCGCGTCCGCGGGCGCCAGCACCGCGGGCAGCACCTCATAGTCCACAACGACCGCTTCAGCGCCCGCCGCGGCGGCGCCCGCGGTTTCGCCAATCACCACCGCGACCTGGTCGCCGACATGGCGCACGCGGTCGATGGCGAGCGCCGGATGGTTGCCCATCTTCATTGGCGTTCCGTCCTTGGAATGGATCATCCAGCCGCAGATCAGACCCTTGACGCCGTCGGCGGCGAGATCGGCGCCTGTCAGGACGCCGAGCACGCCCGGCAGCGCGAGCGCGGCCCTGGCGTCGATCGACCGGATCTTGGCGTGGGCATGTGGGCTGCGAACGAACACCGCGAAGCTCTGGCCCGGCTTGACGAGATCGTCGGTGTAACGGCCGTTGCCCGTGACGAAGCGGAAGTCCTCCTTGCGCTTCACCGGCTGT
Organism: Rhizomicrobium sp.; assembly: GCA_035255625.1. Lineage (GTDB taxonomy): Bacteria > Pseudomonadota > Alphaproteobacteria > Micropepsales > Micropepsaceae > Rhizomicrobium. The sequence continues at coordinate 4,837 of DATEZM010000037.1, forward strand.
CCAACCAGCGCGTTCATCGGCGGGCCTTTTTCGCGGGAACGTGTAAATCCTAGACCGGACACCGGCGAAGACAAAACCGGCCGCATTCGCTGTGATCGTCTTATTTGCCGGACGCCCGGACATGCACTATTTCAGGATGCGGGCCACGAAGCGAAAGGGACGGCGATGAGCCATGAGACGGCTCTGGTGCTGTGGGCGCTTTTGGCGCTTGAGACGAAGCACTTCCTGTGCGATTTCGTACTGCAAACCGCTTACCAGGTCCGCACCAAGGGTCTCTACGGCCATTTGGGCGGTTTCATTCATGCCGGATTGCACATCCTGGGGACGATTCCCGCACTCGTCATCCTGGGCGCGCCGCTCGAGGCCGCGGTCCTGATCCTGATCGTCGAGTTCGCAATCCACTATCACGTCGACTGGACCAAGGCGGCGATCGACCGAACCTACCAGTGGGGCACCCAGGACCAGCGCTACTGGATCCTTTTCGGCGCGGACCAGTTCGTCCACCAGCTGACTTATCTCGGCATCGTCTATGTATTCATGGCGGGGGTGGTCGGATAGCCGTGCGCGGGCCTACGTGTCCGTCCACAACACCCGGCTAAAGAAGGTCTTCATCCGGGCCATCAGATCGAGCTCGACGGCCGCTACCTGGACCGGCCGCTGCGCGATGGCGGCACGCTCTTCCTCGCGCTTCGCCAGCACGTGGCTGAAGCGCTGCAGCAGGTTGGGCGATTTCTTGAGCAGCGCCTCGATAGGATCCTTGGTGATTTCCAGCGCGCGCAGCCTGGTCAGCGCCGTCACGGTGGCGTTGCGCGGCGCACCGGTCATCAGCGACATCTCG
>DATEZM010000038.1:0-2709 GCA_035255625.1 Rhizomicrobium sp.
AACGCGGCAATGGCAAGCCGATCACATCCTGCGATCTCACCGGCAAGCCGCCGACCGATGCCTATGTGCCGGAGGCGTGGAGCCAATGGATTCTGGCGCATTTCTACACCGAAGATCGCCGGTTCGGCGACGCGAACTACATGCCGCTGGCGGACGGTGCGGCCTATAAAGTCCTGATCACCCAATCGGGTTTCAACGCCGAGCCGGAAAACGACGCTGCGAAATCGGCGAACGACGCGCGGCCCTGATCATTTCGCACTGTCTTCGGCGGCCAAGGCGAGATGGTTCGAAGTGGCGCTGACGCTGGCGAGCGATGGTTGTTCGACGAGTGCCGCATCGCGGGCATCTAGCTTGGCGCGGATGCCGGCATGCTTCGCTGCATCGAGCTTCCAGCCCCACACGCACACACCGCCCAGCATCACGAAGACAAGCGGACCGGTGATGAATATCCATTCGAGCGCATGGATCGCGCCCGGCGTGTTGTGTGTGCCTTCTTTGGCGACGTAGCCGAAATACTGCAATAACGGGAAGGTAAGCCCGATGGCGAAGGCCGCGGTCAACTTGCCGGCGAAGCTCAGCACGGCATAGAGCAGGCTGATGCGCTCTTTCCCCTGATGCAGGCGGATCTCATCGCCGACATCGGCCATCATGGAGCTGATCGTGAGGCCGAAGCTGGCCGCCATGAAGCCGCACCACGACATGACCGGGATCGCGGCATAGACATTGCCCCACGGGATCAGTGGAATGGTGAGCAACGCGGCCGAGAACGCCGCGGTGGTGAGCATCAGTGTGCGATGCTTGCCAATGCGGCGCGTCACCTGGCCGGTCAGCGCGGCGCCGACTACGCCGATGAGGATGTAGAGCAACAGCAGGATCGAGGACTGCGCCTGCGAATAGCCTCTCACATCGTGGAAATAGAAGAGATACATCGCGCTCATCCAGCCGGGCCCCAGCGTCAGCGCCACCTGCGCCAGGAACAAGCGGATCACTTCGGGCTTGGAGACGATCTCCCAATAGTCGCGGACCGAAAAACGGTGCTCGACCGTCTTGTTGACGCGTTCGGGCGTCGCCAAAGCAGCTATGCCGACGCCGAGTGGCGCCAGTACGATCATCGTCCATCCCATCACCTGTACCGACCGGTTCGGCGAGAGCCCGGCGAGCGGTCCCAGCACCGGGATGAGCAGGGTGGCGACCGCTGCAGCGATGCCAATCGCAGTTCCCACCCCGAACACACGGCTTCGCTCGTGATAGGCGGTTGCCAGCGTCGCCGTCCAAGCCTGCAGCGACAGAACCAGGATGGAATTTCCGATGTAGAGGACGAACAACCAGAAGAAGACATAGCCCGCACCGATACCCGGAGGTGCAAGGAACAGCTTGTAGACCGACAGCATGAAAATCGGCACGCCGGCGACGATCCACACCCGGTAGCGCCCGAAGCGCGAGTCGGTGCGGTCCATCGCATGGCCGAGCAGCGGATCGAAGAACAGATCGACACCACGCACCGAAGCCCACACCGCTCCAATGACGCCGAGTGAGACGCCGAGATGGCTTGCCAGATAGGGCGGCAAATAAACGAAAAGGACGACGCCGACCGGAGCAGTCGCGAGCGTCGCCAGAGAAAAAACGACGATGGTGGAGAGCGGCAGCCTCGGCCCGAAAGATGCGCTCATGCCGCCGTATCGCTCCGTCTCGCCTCGACCAGACCCCGCGCGAATTGCGCTAGCGTGTCGTCGCGCGCGCCCATCACTATGATGCGGTCGCCGGGCCGCGCGGATGCAACCAGCCAGTCGCCGCACCCTGCCCGGTCGGCGAAGACATAAGCGCTGCGACCCAGCGCTTCAACGCCGCGCACGATATCGACTGAGGAGACACTGCGATCGGCCGTGCCGCCGAAATAGACCGGCTCCGGCATGATGAGGACGTCGTCGCGATCCAGATTGCGCGCGAAACAGTCGATGAACTGATCCTTCATCAGCTTCAACGGCCCGAAGCCATGCGGCTGGAACATGACGAGGAGGCGCCCGGGGAAGTCGTGCAAAGTAGCGAGCGTGGCTGCGATCTTGTCGGGGTTGTGCGCAAAGTCGTCATAGACCGTCACGCCTCCGGCCTCGCCGGCGATCTCCAGGCGGCGGCGAATGCCTTTGAAGCCAGCGAGTGCCTTGGCGGCTTCCAACAGCGGCACGCCGGCGGCGCGCACGGCGGCGATCGCAGCGAGCGCGTTAGAAACATTGTGCCGGCCGGGAACGCCTAGGCGCACTGCGATCGGCGCTGCACCATTGCGCTCACCGAGGCGGAACGCGATGCCGTCGCGCAGCGGCTCCAGATCCTGCGCCAGGAGATCGGCCTTGGGATCGGCGAGACTGTAGGTCAGCCGGCGTGCCGGTGGCAGTTCGGCGGCTAACGCCGCGCTCTCGACGTTGTCGAGATTGAGCACGGCAATCTCGGCGCGCGCGACGAAGGCGCGGAACAGCGCACGCAACTCGTCCATGGACTTGTGGTCGAGCGCGACATTGTTGAGCACCGCGACACGGGGATGATAGCGGACGATGGAGCCGTCGCTCTCGTCCACCTCGCTGACGAAAAGATCGCCCTTCCCGACCAACGCACTGGCGAAGGGCGCGTCCGGCGTCGCGAAGTTGATCATCACCGCGCCATTCATGACGGTCGGATCGAGGCCGCAGTCCGACAGGATCCAGCCGATCATGCCTG
>DATEZM010000039.1:0-4496 GCA_035255625.1 Rhizomicrobium sp.
CGTAATGAGCTGGCTCCAGCGGGGCCACAAGGCGGTCGTCGACCGGGTGCCATCCGGCGCGGCGCGGTTCCTGTCGCTGCGCATGTTCCTGATGCTGCTGATCACCGGCGGCATCCTGGCGCTGGTCTTCGCCATCATCGCGGTGAAATCCAGTTTCTCCGGCGGCATGGCCGGCGGCCCGCCGGCGCAGGTCGTTTCGACCGTACGGGCGCAACCTGAGTCCTGGCAGCCGCAATTGCGCGCCGTCGGTACGCTGCATGCGTTCCAAGGTGCCGATCTCGCCTTCGAGGTCACGGGCCTGGTGACCGGGATCGGCTTTCAGGCCGGTCAGGACGTACGCGCCGGCGCACTTCTGGTGCAACTGCGCGACGACGCCGACCGCGCCCAACTCGCAGCACTTCGCGCCAGCGCCGTCCTGGCGCAGCAGACCTATGCTCGCGACGCGGCCCTGATCAAATCCAACGCGATCGCCAAGGCCGACTACGACAGCGCGCTCGCCAATCTCAACAACATCCGCGCCCAGATCGACGAGCAGCAGGCGGTCGTCGACAAGAAGGCGATCCGCGCGCCCTATGACGGCCGCATCGGCATAAGGCAGGTGGATGTCGGCCAATACGTCAATGCGGGACAGGTCGTCGTCACGCTCGAGCAACTCGATCCGATCTATGTCGACTTTCAGGTGCCGCAGCAGGAGCTGAGCGCGCTCAGCGCCGGCGCCAAGGTGACGGTGACGACCGACGCGGTCGGCGGCGCAACCTTCGACGGCACGATTGCCGCCTTCGATCCCAAGGTCGATCCCGACACGCGCAACGTGCACGTGCGAGCCGCTGTGCACAATCCGGGCGGCAGATTGCTGCCCGGCATGTTCGCAACCGTGATCGTCGCGCATGGCGCGCCGCAAACGCCAATCACCCTGCCGCAGACGGCCATCGTGTTCAGCCCCTATGGCGACACCGTCTTCGTGGTCACGAAAGCAAAAGATGCCAAGGGCAGTGACACGCTGATCGCGCAACAGCGTTTCGTAACGCTGGGCGACGCGCGCGGCGACCAGGTCGCGATCCTGAGCGGCTTGAAGCCGGACGAGGACGTCGTCAGCGCCGGCCAGATCAAGCTCAAGAACGGATCGCCCGTGACGATCGACAATTCGATCCGCGTGCCGAACGACGCCGCGCCCAAGCCGCAGGATCAGTAGTCGCGATGGGCTTTACCGATCTCTTCATCCGGCGCCCTGTCCTGTCGATCGTGATCAGCCTTGTCATCCTGGTGGTGGGCGTGCGCGCACTGACCTCGCTGCCGATCCGGCAATATCCGCTGACGCAGAATGCCGTTGTCACCGTGAGCACGAGTTATTTCGGCGCCAGCCCCGACGTGATCGCCGGCTTCCTCACCACCCCGCTCGAGAACGCCATCGCCCAAGCGAACGGCATCGACTACATGACCTCAAACAGCATCCAGGGCGTTTCGACCATCCAGGCCAATCTGCGGCTCAACTACGATGCCAGCAAGGCGCTCGCGGAAATCATCACGCAGGTCAATTCGGTCCGCAATCAATTGCCTGCCGACGCACAGCAATCGGTGATCAGCATCGCAGTCGGCCAGACGATCGACGCGATGTACATCAGTTTCAACAGCACCGTTCTGCCGTCGAACAAGATCACCGACTACATCATCCGTGTGGTGCAGCCGCAGCTTCAGGCCATCGAGGGCGTGCAGCAGGCGGAGATGCTCGGTGCCAAGCGCTTCGCCGTGCGGGCCTGGCTCAAACCCGACAAGCTCGCGGCCTACAATCTGACGGCCGCCGATGTCTCCGCGGCACTCGGCAACAACGACTTTCTTTCCGCGGTGGGAACGACCCGCGGCCGGATGGTGGAGGTCAACCTCACCGCCTCCACCAATCTGCAATCGCTCGACGAATTCCGAAACCTGATCGTCAAGCAGCAGAACGGCGGCTATGTGCGGCTATCGGACGTGGCCAACGTCACGCTCGGTTCCGAAGACTATGACTCCCAAGCCGGGTTCGACGGCAAGACTGCGGTGCAGATCGGAATCAAGGTGGCGCCGACCGCCAACGTGCTGGACGTCGTCAAGCGGGTGCGAGCGATCTATCCGTCTATCGTCTCCCAGTTGCCGCAGGGCCTGACCTCGCACATCGCCTACGATTCGACCGAGTTCATCACCAGCGCGATCAGTGAGGTGGTGCGAACGTTAGGCGAGGCGGTCATCATCGTCATCCTGGTGATCTTTGCGTTCTTGGGTTCGCCGCGCGCGGTCGCCATCCCGATTCTGACCATTCCCTTGTCGCTGATCGGCGCGGGCATCTTCATGCTCGTGCTGGGATTCTCCATCAATCTTCTGACGCTGCTCGCGCTGGTTCTCGCCATCGGCCTCGTCGTCGACGACGCGATCATCGTGGTCGAGAATGTGAGCCGCCATCTCGAGGAAGGCGCCACGCCGCTCGAAGCCGCGCTTCACGGCGCGCGCGAACTGGGCGGGCCGATCATCGCCATGGCGCTGGTGCTGGTGGCGGTCTACGTCCCCATCGGATTCATCGGCGGGCTGACCGGCTCGCTGTTCATCGAATTCGCCTTCACCCTGGTCGGCGCGGTCGTGATCTCGTCCATCGTGGCGCTGACGCTGTCGCCGATGCTGTCCAGCCGCATCCTGCACTCGCATCAGAGCACGACCTCAGCCTGGGAGCGCCGGATCGTGACCTTCATCGACGCGCGGTTCGAGCGGCTGCGTCATGGCTACCAGCGTCTGCTGCATGCAAGCCTGAACGAGACGGCGGTGACCATGGTGTTCGCGGCCATCGTGCTGGGCAGCATCTATTTCCTGTTCACCGCGGCGAAGAGCGAGCTGGCGCCGCAGGAAGACCAGGGCATCATCATCGCGCAGATCACCACCGCGCCGACCTCGACGCTGGAGCAGGCGCTGCTCTATCAGCGCGCCACCTATGCGGCCGCACGGCAATTCCCCGAAGTCGACCACGTCTTCCAGATCAGCTCTCCCGCCCGCAACATCGCGGGCATCGTGCTCCATCCCTGGGGCGAGCGCGACCGCACCGCCGACGACATCCAGCCCCTGATGCAGCGTTCGTTCAACAATGTCTCCGGCTCGCGCATCGCGGTCTTCCAGCAACCGCCGCTGCCAGGTCCGCAGGGGCTGGGCGTGCAGTTCGTCGTCGAGACCACGGAGCCCTTCGCGCGACTGAACGACGTCAGCACGGCGGTGATGGACGCGGCGCTGAAATCCGGAGCTTTCGTCTATCTCGATTCCGACCTGAAATTCGACAAGCCGCAGACCGAGCTCGTCATCGACCGCGACAAGGTCGCGAGCCTCGGGCTGACGATGCGCGACGTCGGCAGCACGCTGACCTCGATGCTGGGCGGCGGTTTCGTCAACTATTTCAGCCTGTCGGGCCGCGCTTATCAGGTCGTGCCGCAGGCGGAACAGGTGGCGCGCCTCAACGCCGCCCAGTTGCAGAACTACTACATCCGCACGGCGGCCGGCACGGCGATCCCGCTGGGCACCGTCGCGACGCTTCAGACCAGCGTCGTTCCGGAAGCGCTCAACCATTTCCAGCAGCTCAACGCGGCGACGATCACCGCCATCCCGAGGCCGGGCCTCACCAGCGGCGACGCAATCACGCGGCTGCAACAGATAGCCGCGCAGATATTGCCGCAGGGCTATCGCGTCGACTATGCCGGCCCGACGCGGCAGTACGTCCAGGAATCGAGCGCGCTGATCGTCACATTTTTCTTTGCCATCATCATCATCTTCCTGACTCTGGCAGCGTTGTTCGAGAGCTTCCGCGATCCGCTGACGATCCTGATCAGCGTTCCGATGTCGGTCTGTGGCGCGCTCATCTTCATCGCGCTCGGCGTCGGCGGCGCCAGTCTGAACATCTACACCGAGGTCGGCCTCGTCACCCTGATCGGCCTGATCAGCAAGCACGGCATCCTCATCGTGCGCTTCGCCAACGACCTCCAGATCGAAGGCCGCAGCAAGCGCGAGGCGATCGAGGAGGCTGCGGCGATCCGGCTGCGTCCCATCCTGATGACGACGGCGGCCATGGTGCTGGGCGTGCTACCGCTCATCACCGCGTCGGGCGCCGGCGCCGCCGCCCGCTACAATCTGGGCCTCGTGATCGCCACCGGCATCTCGATCGGCACGCTGTTCACGCTCTTCGTCGTGCCGACCGTTTATCTCCTCATCGCGGGCACGCATAGCGGCGCTCCCGATGCGAATAGGTCTCAACCGGTCGGCAATCGATAGTCCGGGTGAAGATAACCGGCAGTCCGCCTGCTAGGCGCGATAGAAGTCGCGGTACCAAGCGACGAATTTGGGGATGCCGACCGAGATCGGCGTGGCGGGCGCATAGCCGAGGTCACGGCGCGAGGCTTCTATATCGGCATAGGTGTCGGGAACATCGCCCGGCTGCATCGGCTCGAGCCGTTTCTCGGCCTTGGCACCCAGTGCTGCTTCCAGAACGGCGA
>DATEZM010000040.1:0-8850 GCA_035255625.1 Rhizomicrobium sp.
GCAAGTGGCGGCTGCAGCCCGGCAAGATGCTGCTCATCGATCTCGAAGAGGGCCGAATCATCGAGGACGAGGAGATCAAGCGCACGCTGGCCGACGCCAAGCCCTATGACGAGTGGCTCAACAAGGCCCAGTTCAAGCTCGAGGAACTCGATCTGCCGGAGGAGCAAACCTCCGCGCCCAACGATCCATCGGCGTTGCTCGATCGCCAGCAGGCCTTCGGCTACACGCAAGAGGACATTCAGTTCTTCCTCGAACCGATGGCATCGGTAGGCGACGATCCCGTTGGTTCGATGGGCAGCGACACGCCGCTGGCTGTGCTCTCGAAGAAATCGAAGCTCCTCTACAACTACTTCAAGCAGAATTTCGCCCAGGTCACCAATCCGCCGATCGATCCGATCCGCGAGGAATTAGTGATGAGCCTCGTGTCGATGATCGGCCCCAGGCCCAATCTGTATGGCCGCCAGGCGGGAACGCACAAACGGCTCGAAGTGCACCAGCCGGTCCTCACCAATGCCGATCTCGAGAAGGTCCGCAGCATCGAAACGCTGCTCGATGGCGCCTTCCGCACCGCGACCATCGACACGACCTGGGAAGTTGCCGAAGGCACGGCGGGACTCGAGCGCACGGTCGATCGCATCTGCAACGAGGCGGTCAACGCCGTCCTCCTCGATTCCAACATCCTGATCCTTTCGGATCGCGCCGTTTCGGCCGAACGCATTCCAGTCCCCGCATTGCTCGCGACCGCGGCGGTGCACCATCACCTCGTGCGGCTGGGCTTGCGCATGCAGACGGGTCTGGTCCTCGAGACCGGTGAGGCGCGGGAGGTGCACCACTTCTGCGCATTGGCTGGCTTTGGCGCCGAAGCGATCAATCCCTATCTCGCCTTCGAAACACTGGAACAGATCCGTGTCCAGCGCGGCCTCGCGCTGACGCCGTATGACGTGCAGAAGAACTACATCAAGGCGATCGGCAAGGGCATCTTGAAGGTGATGTCCAAGATGGGCATCTCAACCTATCAGTCCTATTGCGGCGCGCAGATCTTCGACGCAGTGGGCTTGTCCACCGCCTTCGTTGAAAAATACTTCACTGGCACAGCCTCCACCATCGAAGGCATCGGCATCAAGGAGATCGCCGCCGAGTGCGTTCAGAGGCATCGCGACGCCTATGGCGACAATCCGATCTACCGCAACATGCTCGATGTCGGCGGCGATTATGCCTTCCGTCTGCGTGGTGAGGATCACGCATGGACACCGGAGTCGGTCTCCAGACTCCAGCACGCTGTGCGCGGCAATGCGCCGGACGACTACAAGGCTTTTGCCGCCAGCATCAATGAACAGAGCGAGCGGTTCCTGACGATTCGGGGCTTGATGCAGCTCAAGCTCGCGGACAAGCCGGTGCCGCTGGACGAGGTCGAGCCGGCATCGGAGATCGTCAAACGCTTCTCCACCGGCGCCATGAGCTTCGGCTCGATCAGTCGCGAAGCGCATACCACGCTTGCCATCGCGATGAATCGCATCGGCGGCCGCTCGAATACCGGTGAGGGCGGCGAGGAATCCGACCGCTACAAGCTGCTCCCCAACGGCGATTCGATGCGCTCGAAGATCAAGCAGGTCGCCTCAGGCCGGTTCGGCGTCACGACCGAATATCTCGTCAACGCCGACGACATTCAGATCAAGATGGCACAGGGCGCCAAACCGGGTGAAGGCGGTCAGCTTCCCGGCTACAAGGTCGACAAGCACATCGCGGCGGTGCGACACGCCACACCCGGCGTCGGCCTGATCTCGCCGCCGCCACATCACGACATCTATTCCATCGAGGATCTCGCGCAGCTCATCCGCGATCTGAAATGCGTCAACGAACAGGCGCGCATCTCGGTCAAGCTGGTGTCGGAAGTCGGCGTCGGAACTGTCGCCGCCGGCGTCGCCAAGTGCCGTGCCGACCACGTGACGATCTCCGGCTATGAAGGCGGCACGGGCGCTTCGCCGCTGACGTCGCTCACCCATGCCGGCTCGCCCTGGGAGATCGGCCTGTCGGAGACCCAGCAAACGCTGGTGCTGAACGGCCTGCGCGGGCGAATCGCGGTGCAGGTCGACGGCGGCCTGCGCACAGGACGTGACGTCGCCATCGGCGCGCTGCTGGGCGCCGACGAGTTCGGTTTTGCGACCGCGCCCCTGATCGCAGCGGGTTGCGTGATGATGCGCAAATGCCATCTCAACACCTGCCCCGTGGGCGTGGCGACACAGGACCCGGTGCTGCGCAAGCGCTTCACCGGCCAGCCCGAGCACGTGATCAACTACTTCTTCTTCGTCGCCGAGGAATTGCGCGAGATCATGGCAAAGCTGGGCTTCCGCAAGCTCACGGACATGATTGGGCGGACCGACCGGATCGATACGGTGAAGGCGGTTAAACATTGGAAGGCCAAAGGCATCGATCTCTCGCGGCTTCTGTATCAGCCCGCACCCAAGCCCGGAGTCGCGATCTATCAATGCGAACAGCAGAACCACAATCTCAAGACTGCGCTCGATCGCGACCTGATCGAGGCGGCGCGGCCGTCGATCGAAAGCGGTCAGAAGGTCGCGCTGGAACGCACGATCCGCAACGTCGACCGAACGGTCGGCGCCATGCTGTCCGGCGAGATCGCGCGCCGCCACGGCCATGCCGGCTTGCCCGAGGACACCATCGTCGTGCGCTTTACGGGCACGGCGGGCGGTAGTTTCGGGGCCTTCCTGGCGCGCGGCGTCAGCCTCGAACTCACCGGCGACAGCAACGACTATGTCGGCAAGGGCCTGTCGGGCGGTCGCGTCGTGGTCCGCCAGCCCAAGCCGACGCGCCGCGAGCCAACCGAGAACATCATCGTCGGCAACACGGTGCTTTATGGAGCGATCGCCGGCGAGGCCTATTTCGAAGGCGTCGCTGGCGAGCGGTTTGCGGTCCGCAATTCCGGTGCCGTCGCGGTGGTCGAGGGGACTGGCGATCACGGCTGCGAATACATGACGGGCGGCGTCGTCGCGGTACTCGGCAACACGGGGCGCAACTTCGCCGCCGGAATGTCAGGCGGTATTGCCTATGTCTACGATGCAGACGGTTCGTTCGCGGAGCGCTGCAACCAATCCATGGTCCGGCTTGAGGCCGTCGCGCCTGCCAGTGGCGGTGAATCCGCCGACGCACCGCGACCACGGTCGATCAGCGCCACAGATTCGGGCATGGGCGACCCATTGCGCTTCGATGCGGAGCGGCTGCGCACTCTCGTCGAACGGCACCAGCTTTACACAGGCAGCGCGCGGGCGAAGGCGATTCTCGACAGCTGGGACAAGGAGCTGACGCGGTTCGTGAAAGTGCTTCCAACCGATTACGCCAAGGCGCTCGTCGAGCTTGCGCGCGAAAAGACGTCGTCGCGCGCAGTGGCCGCGGAATAGCCATGGCAAATCCGACCGGATTCCTGACCGTTGCGCGCCACGACCGCGCCACCGACAAGCCATCGGAGCGCACGCGGAACTACCGCGAATTTGTCCGTCCGCTGCCTCAAGCTGAGGTCGCGCACCAGGCATCGCGCTGCATGGATTGTGGCATTCCCTACTGTCACACTGGCTGCCCGGTCAACAACCAGATTCCCGACTGGAACAATCTCGTCTATCGCGACCAGTGGCGCGCCGCGCTCGACAACCTGCACTCGACCAACAATTTCCCGGAATTCACGGGTCGCGTCTGCCCGGCGCCATGCGAGGCGTCGTGCACGCTCAACCTCGACGACAATCCGGTCACAATCAAAACCATCGAATGCCAGATCGTCGATCGCGGCTGGGAGGAAGGTTGGATCCAGCCGCAGCCGTCATTGGCCAAGACCGGAAAGAATGTCGCCGTCGTGGGCTCTGGGCCGGCTGGTCTGGCCTGCGCACAGCAACTGGCACGCGCGGGCCATAGCGTCACGGTGTTTGAGAAAAGCGATCGCATCGGTGGGCTGCTGCGCTACGGCATTCCCGACTTCAAAATGGAAAAGCATCCGATCGACCGGCGCCTGCGCCAGATGGAGGCCGAAGGCGTGACCTTTCGTGCCGGGGTCGAGGTGGGCGCGGGCATGTCGGTGGCGATGCTGCTGCAGGACTACGATGCCGTGGTCATGGCCGGCGGCGCCGAACTGCCACGCGATCTCGATATCGAGGGCCGCGCCCACGACGGCATCCATTTCGCGATGGATTTCCTTGCCCAGCAGAACAAGCGCGTCGCTGGAGATCCCGAAAGCAAGGTGGCGCCCAATGGGACGATCACCGCCAAGGGCAAGCACGTCATTGTCATCGGCGGCGGCGACACCGGCTCCGATTGCATCGGCACCTCGAACCGCCAGGGGGCGGCTTCGATTGTCCAGCTCGAGATCATGCCCAGGCCGCCGGAGAAAGAGGATAAGGCCCTCACCTGGCCCGATTGGCCGCTCAGGCTGCGGAACTCGTCTAGCCACGAGGAAGGCGCGCTGCGGGACTGGTCGGTGGTGACCAAACGCGCGCTGGGTGAAAACGGGCGCATCGTGGCGCTGGAATGTGTTCGCGTCGAATGGGTCAAGGCCGCCGACGGTCGCGTGACGATGCGCGAGATCGAAGGCGGCACTTTCAGTCTTGCCGCCGATCTCGTCCTTCTGGCGATGGGCTTCGTCAGCCCGCGCCACAACGGATTGGTGGAACAATCCGGTGTCGCCTTGGACGCGCGCAAGAACGTCAAGGCCGGCACCCAAGACTACAAGACGAACGTGACCAAGGTGTTTGCTTGCGGCGACATGCGCCGCGGCCAGTCTTTGGTGGTTTGGGCGATCCGTGAGGGCCGCCAGGCGGCTCGTGCCGTCGACGAGTTCCTGATGGGCGCGTCCGAGTTGCCGCGTTAAGGCCGCAATCCTTCGCTCAATTAACCGTGGCGGGCTTGACCGCGCCGTGCCACCGCTGGCAATCCGTGTCGCGTCTTCGCCAGTATGTGCGGCAACGGCCGCCGTTCAAGGACAGCTATGGCAGTTCTCTCGCGCTGGATGTTTCGGGCATTCGCCGTCTATCTCCTCGCCGCAATCCCCGCTCTGGCGGACACGCCGCCATCGCGCCCCTGGCCGCAAGCCGCGAGCGACCTTCCGGCGGACGGCTCGGTGCGTTTCGGCACGCTCCCAAACGGGATGCGCTATGCGATCAAACGCAACACGACGCCCAAGGGCGCGGTGTCGCTGCGCTTCCGCATGGACGTCGGCTCGTTGATGGAACGCGACAACGAGGAAGGCATCGCTCACATGCTCGAGCATATGGCGTTCCGCGGCTCGACCCATGTGGCAGACGGCGACACAGTGAAGATGTTGCAGAGCCTGGGTCTCACCTTCGGTGCCGATACCAACGCTTTCACGGCGCCGACAGAGACGGTTTATTCGTTCGATATGCCCAAGACCGATGTGGCGTCAGTAGATACCGCGCTGATGCTGATGCGCGAGATTGCGAGCGAACTCAATATTTCACAGACCGCGCTCGACACCGAACGCAACGTTGTCCTCGCCGAAGCGCGTCTGCGCGACGTGCCATTGCAGCATCTCCAGAAATCCGACTGGTCCTTCCTCTATGGCGACCGCGCCGCCGATGCTCTTATGCCGATCGGCAAGGAAAGCATTGTCGCTCATGCGAATGCCAAGTTGGTGCGCGACTTCTACGAGGCGTGGTACCGGCCGGAACGGGCGACGCTGCTGATCGTGGGCGACGTTGATCCCGATGCGATCGAGGCCAAAATCAAGTCCGGCTTCTCGAACTGGCAGGCGAAGGCACCGCCGCGTATCGCCGTGGAGTACAAACCGCCACCGAGCCATCCGGACTCGGTCAAGTTGTTTGCAGAACAGGGCGCGCAGCCCTATCTCATCTATACTTGGCTCAGGCCGCATGATGCCTCACCGGACAACAAGGCGAACGAGGCGCGCGATGTGATCCGTTTCATCGCTTTGGGCGTTCTCAATCAGCGACTTGCCGTTCTGACGCATGGCGCCAACCCGCCCTTCGTCTCGGCATCGGCCAGTTTCGATCCCACCGCGACCGTTGCGGACACCACAAATCTTGTTGTTAGCTATCGCAGTGGTCAGGCGGCTGTCGGGTTGCAATCGGCCGAACGCGCTTGGCGCGACATCGTGAAGAACGGCGTCCGCCAGGACGAAGTCGACCAGGTCGTCGCCCAGTTTCGCACGTTCTTTCAGGGTAATGCGGAAGCGGCCGACACGACCTCGTCGCCGCAGATCATAAATTCGCTGTTGCGCTCGGTGGACGAACGCAGCGTCTTCACCGCGCCGTCATCCGATCTCTCGCTCTATGAGAATGTGGTCAAGTCGCTGACGCTCGATAAGATCAACACCGCCGTCAAATTCGTCTTCGGCGGATCGGGCCCGCTGACATTCGTCAGCTCTACATCGCCGCTTGCAGGCGGCCAGACGACTGTCATGAAGAGCCTTGCTGAAGCCGACCGGTCGCCACTCGCCGCGACGGCCGCGGTCGCTCTGCCGCCTTGGCCGTACGCCGATTTCGGCAAACCGGGCACCGTCGCTGCGACAAGGACGGTCGACGAATTCGGTGTGACTTATATTCGCTTCGACAACGGCGTGCTTCTCACCGTCAAACCGACGAAGCTGCACGTCGGACAGGTTTTGATCGACGTGCGTCTGGGCAGGGGCAAGTTCGGACTGGCGCGGAACCGTGTCGCGCCGTTATGGGCGCTGGGTGGCGCATTCGTACAGGGCGGCCTCGGGCGCTACAGCATTGACGATCTTCAGAAACGCTTGGCCGACAAGGTCTGGGGCGCCTCACTTGGGACGTCCGACGATGCCTTCGTCCTTTCCGGGCAATCGCGTCCGGCCGACCTCGATGCCGAGCTCCAGGTGCTTGGCGCATATCTGACCGATCCCGGCTGGACACCGCAGGCTTTCGATCAGGTTCGAACCGCCTATGCGGCGAGCCTGGAGGAGACAATGTCCTCGCCTGCCGGCGTGCTCGGGCATGAATTTCCCGGCCTGATTCACGATGGCGACGACCGCTGGAGCCTGCCGACGGAAGACCAGGTCTCAACCGCTACTCTGGCCCAGACCAAGGCGGTCATCGCAGACGCGCTCGCGTCGGGACCGATCGACATCACCATTGTCGGCGATACAACGATTGACCAAGCAGTGCATTCGGTCGCGGCGACATTCGGTGCGCTGCCGGACCGCCCGGCGCCCGAGGTTCTCACAAAGGGCGACGAACAGTTTCCCGATCCCACCGAGCAGCCGGTCGTGCTGAATCACCGCGGTGCCGCGAACCAGGCGATCGCCGCCATCGTGTGGCCGACCCAGGGGTTCCTGCGCGACATGAAGCTTCAGCGCACCTTGCGGGTGTTATCGGAGATCTTCTCCCAGCGCCTGCTTGACGATTTGCGCACTCGCGAAGGCATTACCTATACGCCGGGCGCTTCCACCATCGCGTCGACCAATTCGCGGGACTACGGCTATCTATACGCGCTGGCCCAGATTCCGCCGGACAAGATCGCGAACTTCTACGCGTCCGCCGATGCGGTGGCGGCCGGTCTCCGAGATCAGGCAGTGAGCGACGAAGTCCTCAACCGCGCCCGCGGCCCGCGCGTCGAGGATATCCAGCGCCAGCAACAGTCCAACGAATACTGGCTGTCGCTGCTTGCGGGCTCGCAGGTCAATCCGCACCTGCTCGACATTATCCGATCGACGATCCCCGATTTGCAGAGCGTGACTGCCACGGATGTCCAGAAAGCGGCGCATGACTGGCTGAAGGACGACCATGCCTGGCGGATCGTGGTGGTTCCGCAGGGTGTGACGCCGCCGCAGCTCACGCACTGAGCCGGGCGGCGCGAAACCTGTCGCTGCGTCATTATGGACTTTCGGCTCTCCACCATGATAGCGCAACCGCTTAGAAGGGCCGGTATGGAAGGCGTTGCGCTTGCCCTCCGCACCGGTACAGTTGTGGCCACTGGACCTGTCGTGACCGGCCCGGGTGAGGATTGATGAACGATCTCGAGACGTTTCGCAGCGAAACACGCACTTGGCTGGAGGCTAATTGCCCGCCTTCGATGCGTGGCAACCAGCCGATCGGCGATGATGAGAATTCGATCTGGGGCGGCCGCAAGGCGAAATTCAAGAATCCGGAACAGAAACTTTGGCTGGACCGCATGGCCGCCAAGGGTTGGACGGCACCGACCTGGCCGAAGGAATATGGCGGCGGCGGTCTTTCCAGTGCCGAAGGGCGCGTGCTCGGCCAGGAACTCGGCCGCATCCAGGCGCGACCGGCGCTGATGTCGTTCGGCATCTGGATGCTCGGTCCGGTGCTGCTCGAATACGCCAGTGAGGAGCAGAAGAAGAAGTATCTGCCGCAGATCGTGCGGGGCGAGATTCGCTGGTGCCAAGGCTATTCTGAACCCGGCGCCGGCTCCGATCTCGCCGGCCTTCGCACCCAGGCGATCGACAAGGGTGATCACTATTTGCTCAACGGCTCGAAGATCTGGACGTCTTATGCCGACAAGGCCGACTGGATCTTCTGCCTCGTGCGCACCGACAACACCAAGAAGCATGAAGGCATCTCCTTCATGCTGTTCGACATGGCATCGCCCGGCGTCGAGCCGCGCCCGATCAAGCTGATCAGCGGCCAGTCACCTTTCTGCGAGACTTTTTTCACAGACGTGAAGGTGCCCAAGACCCAGCTCGTGGGAAAATTGAATGGCGGCTGGGAGATCGCCAAGCGCCTGCTGCAATATGAGCGGCAGAACATTTCTTCGGGTGGTTTCGGCGGCGGTGGTGGCCAGGGCTACGACCTGGAACATGCAGCCCTCGACTATGTCGGCAAGCAGGATGGCCGG
>DATEZM010000041.1:0-3789 GCA_035255625.1 Rhizomicrobium sp.
ATCGGAGAACATCGCCGGCATCAGGTCGCGCTTCTCGACACCGACGCCGTGCTCGCCGGTCAGCACACCGCCGACTTCGACGCACAGTCTCAAGATGTCCGCTCCGAACGCTTCGGCTCGGTCCAGCTCGCCCGGTTTCATCACATCGAAGATGATCAGTGGATGGAGATTGCCGTCGCCCGCATGGAACACATTGCAGAAGCCGAGCTTGTACGCCTTCGCCATCTCGCTCATGCGGGCGAGCACGGTAGGTAGCGCGCGGCGCGGGATGGTTCCGTCCATGCACAGCATGTCGGGCGCCAGCCGGCCCATCGCGGGAAACGCTGCTTTGCGCCCCGACCACAACCGCGCCCGCTCGCCCTCGTCCCTGGCTTCGCGCACCTCGGCGCCATTGCGCCGCGCGATGTCGCCGATCTGCGCAATGGCGTGATCGACCTCGCCCGGCACGCCATCGGCATCGATGATGAGCACGCCCTCGGCCGGCGGATAGCCGGGCGCGGAATGCGCCTCCACCGCTTCGACGCAGCGGCGGTCCATGAATTCCATAGCGGACGGCACGATGCCGGCGGCGATGATGTCGGCGACGCATTGTCCGGCAGCGGGAACGGACGCGAAAGCCGCGAGCAGCGTGCGCGTCGCCGGCGGCCTGGGAAGGATGCGGAGCGTCGCTTCGACCACCACGCCGAGCAGACCTTCGGAGCCCGCGATCACACCCAGCAGATCGAGCCCGCCCGCGCCTGGCGCCTTGCCGCCGAGCCTGAGCCGCTCGCCGGACATCAGAACGAATTCGACGCCGAGCAGGTTGTTCGTCGTCAGCCCATATTTCAGACAATGCAGCCCGCCGGAATTCTCCGCCACATTGCCGCCGATGGTGCAGGCGATCTGGCTCGACGGATCGGGCGCGTAATAAAAGCCATGGCGCTCGACCGCGCGGGTGATGGCGAGATTGGTCACGCCGGGTTCGGCGACGACGCAGCGATTGTCCAGATCGACCTCGACGATCCTGTTCATGCGCGAAAAGCCGAGCAGGATGCCGTCCGCACGCGGCAATGCCCCGCCGGAGAGCGAGGTTCCCGCACCGCGCGGCACGATCGGCACGCCATGGGCGCTCGCATAGGCAAGCACCGCGGCCACCTGATCGGCGTCGCGCGGCAGGACAGTGACGAGCGGCTTCTGGCGATAAGCGGTCAGGGCATCGCCGTCGAAGGCAGCAAGCCCGGCGGCATCGGCCACCACACCATCCGGCACGATGGCTCGGAGCGCCGCGACGATGTCGGCGCCATGGGCGATGATTTCGCTGTCGGGTTCGGGCAGTTTCACGCGTGCGTCCGTGCTTCGAGGCTCCGCTTCGCGGAGCACCTCAGCATGACGAATTGCGAGGAAGCCGTCATCCTGAGGTGCTCGCCGAAGGTGAGCCCCGAAGGACGGCGGCGCTTAACCCTGGCGCGCCTTGAAGCGTGGATTCTTCTTGTTGATGACGTAGACGCGGCCCTTGCGGCGGACGACGCGGCAGTCTTTGTCGCGCTTCTTGAGCGAGCGGAGCGAGTTGCGAACTTTCATGATCTTAGAGGCCCTGTTTGGGCCACAAGGCCCCGCGAAGAGGCGCGGAAGCTATGCGGGCGCAATTTTCCTGTCAACCGCGCGAAAATCAAGGAATTCCGCCATATTTAAGCCTCGTGGCCGCGTTTTGGTCCTGGGCAAGGCCCGGCTTCGCGGGTGGGGAGGGCAGCGCGTGATGCAAACGGGGCTCCGGGTTTGTCTGGCGGCGTTGCTCGGCCTTGTCGCTGCTTGCGCGACGATCGCGCCGGTCGATGCCCACCACCACATGGCGGCGCCGACGGTCCCCAAGCCTTCGCCGCAGGACATCAAGTTCGCCCAGTTCGTTCACGACTTCCGCGCCACGGCGATGGAAGCGGGGATCACGTCCGCGACTTATGACGCGGCGATGAGCGGCATCAAGCGCAGCGACCGGATCGAGGAGCTGACCCAGACCCAGCCGGAATTCGTCAAACAAGTGTGGACCTATCTCGACACGGCCGCTTCGCCGCGCCGGGTCTCAGATGGCCAGGCCGCGATGGCGTCCCAGTCCGCGACGCTTGCCGGCATCGAAGCAAAGTACGGCGTGCCGAAGGAGATACTGGTGTCGATCTGGGGCAACGAGACCGATTTCGGCCGCGAACTCGGTAGCTTCAACATCTTCGAGGCGCTCGCGACACTGGCCTATGATGGCCCGCGCGCGGAGTTCGGCCGCACCGAATTGCTGGCGGCACTAAAGATGCTGCAGCAGGAGAAACTCGATCCCAGCCAGATGATCTCGTCCTGGGCCGGCGCCTTTGGACAGCTGCAGATGCTGCCTTCGACCTTCCTCAAAAGTGCGGTCGACGGCGATGGCGACGGCAAGCGCGATCTGTGGCACTCCGCGCCCGACGCGCTGGCGAGCGCTGCAGTCGAGGTCTCGAATGACGGTTGGCTGAAGGGTCATGTCTGGGGCTATGAGGTGAAACTGCCGGCGAATTTCGCCTATGAGATGGCCGATGGCGACACCACCAAGCCGATCGCCGATTGGACGAAGCTTGGCGTTACGCGCACCTATGGTTCGGCACTGCCGGCGAATGTCGAGAATGGCGCGATCTATCTGCCGGCCGGCGTGCGCGGGCCGGCCTTCATGACCTTTGCGAATTTCAAGGTGATCCTGAAATACAACAACGCCGCGTCGTATGCGCTCGCCGTTTGCTATCTCGCCGATCTATTGGCTGGGCGGCCCGCCATCGTCGCGTCATGGCCGCGCGACGAGGAACCGCTGTCGCATGACGAGCGCATCGCACTCCAGACCGGCTTGACCCAGCTCGGATTCAATCCGGGCAAGATCGACGGCATCATTGGCCATGACGGCAAGGCGGCACTAAGAGCCTATCAAAAGGCCCGCAATCTCCCGGCCGACGGCTTCCCGACCATGGCGCTCCTGGCGCAGGTCCTGACCGAGTCAAAGCGGAAGGGTGGCTAGCCACTCTTCGCCTTCTTGAACCGCACCAGCGCACTGTCGCTGCGTCCCTGGGCGTCGATCACGGTGATGCGGGCGAGGCCTTCGCCGTCCGGCGTGAACAGCACCGGCTGGAAGCGCGTGAAATTGCCGACGAGCTGTCCGTTGACCAGCCAGGTCAGCGGCTCCTTGCCGCCGTCGGCCTTGAGTACCACGGTCTTGTCCTTCGCGTCGTCGCCGGGCAGCGGCACGATAGTGCCGTTGGGCGGGAAGGCGATCGTCGGCGGTGGCACCGCCGTCTCGCGCGCCGGTGCGGGGGCGCTTTCGCGGCGGAAGATGCGCATCGAGGGCGGAAGCTGATCGTTCTGGGTGGTCAGGACCGCGCCGGAAGGTGGCGGGTCATCGACGTGTTTGTCGGGTGGCAAAAGCTCAAAGGTCTTGAGCAGAATGGGCGCCGCGGAGTCGCGCCCGACATGGCCGGCGCGCGGGCTTCCATCGGCGCGGCCGACCCACACGCCGATCGTGTAGTCGTTTGAGAAACCAACCGACCATGCGTCGCGATAGCCATAGGAGGTGCCGGTCTTGAACGCGACCTGACGTTTGCGGTCGAGCCCCTGCCCCATCGCCCAGCCGTCCGGCAGCGATACGCCGCGCAGGATCTGCTTGAGATAAAACGCTGCCACCGGTCCGAACAACCGATGATCCGGCGCGTCCGGCGCGCCTTGGACGAAGCGCAACCCCCGCGCCTCGCCGCCATTGGCGATGCCGGCATAAAGCATGGTGATGTCGGCCAGGCTGATGCCGAGACC
>DATEZM010000042.1:0-4525 GCA_035255625.1 Rhizomicrobium sp.
CGCGGCATCGGTCGGCACGAAATCCACGTCGTAGATCGTGCGGTCGCCATAGCGGTCGACCAGATAGATCACGCTGCCGCCGATGCCTTCGATCGCCGGGATGTTCAGCTCCATCTGCCCGACATCGTTGCGGAACGGCACGGCGCCGAGGGCGACCAGCTTCTCATAGGCCTTGGGAGCATTCTTGACGCGGAACGCCATGGCACAGGCCGATGGGCCATGCTCCAGCGCGAAACGCGCGCCATGGCTGCCCGGTTCGGCATTGACGATGAAGTTCACCTGGCCCTGGCGAAACAGCGTCACGTCCTTGGAGCGGTGATGCGCCACGGCGCGGAAGCCCATGCGCTCGAACAACTGGGTGAGCTCGCGGACGTCGGGCGCGGTGTATTCGACGAACTCGAAGCCGTCGGTCCCCATCGGATTGTCCCACAGCGCGGCCATGCGCGACTCCCTGATCGATGCAGCGGCGAATATAGTTTCAAATGAAACTAATTGCCAGCCATCACATCTGCATCGGTGCCGTGAGGCCGAGAAAACCGACGATGACAAGAATCAGCAGTGCAGCGCCGAGTTCCGCGACCACGGTCAGGGGAATCGTCTGTGCGGCTTCCGGATCGCCCTTGGCGAGCCCCCGCACGACGCCGAAGCGGTTGGTCAGAGCGAGCGCCACCATGAGTCCCGCCAGCACGATCTTGATGGCAAGCAGGGTAATATAAGTCTGCGACCAGGCAGTCCCGAGCGGACCCAGGATCAGGACGCCATTGGCGGTGCCGGCGGCGAGCAGGATGGCGACCGAGACCGCGCCCCAGCGCGAAAAGAGCTTCAGCAGTGCGACCAGACGGGCGATGTCGCGCGGCCTCGGCAGGACCTCGGGCAGAATGACGACCAGCCCACCGACCCAAAAGCCGGCTGCCAGGAGATGGAGCGCATCGTTCGCGGCGCGCAAACCGGCGAAACCAGGGTCGCCGGACGCGGCGGCGTGGCTCGTCAGTCCCATAAGCGCCAGTGCCGCGCCGGCGACGAAAGTCTTCAGGACATGCGCTTGTCCGCCCAGGCTTAGCAGCGCAAGCCCGATGAGGAGCGTCAGGCGCAGGAGGAAGACGTGTCCATAGAACGTGTTCGCAACGACGGTGCCGAGGACCGTGGGATCGAATCCGGAGATGGGATCTCCTGTCATCTCGCCGGTGGCGAAGCATAGGCAAACGACCGCGCTCGCCAGTGCAGCGAAGGCGCAGATTCTGAGCCAGCCTTGAACATGTTCGCCCGCGACACCGATGCGGCGCGATTGGGCCAGCAGGGCGTTGGCGCCGAACACGGTCATCAGGCTCGCGAAATGCGTCGCGCGGACGAGGGCGAACAGCCAGGTCACCGCCCGTCGGCTCCGCGCACGGCGAAGCTGGCAGTCAGGCGCGTGCCGTCCGCAAAGATCAGCGTTACCGGCACGTGCGCGCCCGGCTTCAGCTGTGCCGACGGATTCTCGCACATCAGGTGATAGCCGCCCGGCGCGAAGCTGATACTCCTGCCGGGCGCAATGGTGACGTCTGACATATCGCTCATGCGCGCCATGCCGCCCGACGTCTGCGAACGGTGCAGCATCAGCGAGCCGCAGGCCGCCGCACTGGCGCCGGTGAGGACGATCTCCTTGCCGCTGCCATTGTGGAGCGTGAAATACCCAGCGGAAGGAAGCTTGCCGGGCAGGGCGCGTATCCAGGCGTTGGCGATCGTCACCGAAGGCGCGGCGCAAGCGGCGGCAGAAAGTAGAAGTGCTGCGACGGCAGCTATGATCACACGCATGGTCTTGTCCTCACGGCAGCACCAGGAAGCCATATTTGCCCTGCGTGCGATGGGTGTCGACCGACACGGCGTGCCAGCTCACGCGATAGCGTCCTGGCAGCAGATGTTTGAGCGCCACCATCATTTGCGTGCCGTTGATCGTCGGCGCTCCCGCGGTGACATCGTGCCCGGCTTCGTCCGTGACCGCGACGGCACTGAAGGCGGGCTCCAATGCTTCAGTGAATTGAAGCGTCACAGCAGACGGCGGCGTCTTCAGGTTTTCGCCGGCGGCAGGTGACGCCTTGTCCAGAAACGCGTGCGCCAGCGCCGGACCCGCAAGCCCCGCGATCAGCGCGGCAACGAGCAATGTTTGTTTCATCGTTTTCCTCCGAAGATCGGTGCTCCGAGCGAATCCGGGAAAATGTCGTCAATATAGAAGTGAAGCTGCATGACGACGCCGACATTCTCACCGGACGCGCGATTGACGGGGATCACGGCCTCGACGCCGAGCTGGGTATACTGTCCCGACCACAGGACACCGGGATCGATCGTCCCAGTGGTGCCGCCGGAATCGGTTGGTGTCGACATCGAATATTCGATGAGCGGCGTCAGATGCGCCACGAATTTCGACAAGCCCTCGTCGCGCACATTGTTCTGGAGATAAAGCAGGCTGTACTCCACCGCGCCGCTCCATTGGACGGCCTTGGACTCGCTGCTGGTTCCCGGAATCGAATAGGCAAGGACGCCGGTGACCGCCAGCGGCCTGAGTAGCGCCATGGAGTCCGGCAGATCGCCGAAGCCCTTCCCGTACAGGAATTCCGGCGTGTAGGTGGTGAAGCGGTCGGCCACAGCCTTGGCGCCGCTGCCGCCGATCTCGAAGCTCATGCCGGCGCTGGCGACGAACTCGCTGTCCGCATCGGTCTCGAACTGCCACATCGGCGTGATCTCGAAATTCTCCCAGCCGCTCGCGTTCGGGCCGCCCGGCGGATGCGCATCGACATAGCCGCCGCCGAACGACACCGCGAAATGCGGGAAGATCGATTTGGTATATTCGAACTCGTAATCCTCTTCGTGATTGCCGAGCGTGATCGTCGGCAGCGCCAGCTCGTCGGCGGCGAAGGGATCGTCGCTCGTGATGGTGGCGGGAAAGAAGCGGTCTCCCACAATGCCATGGGCCCGCGCGGCGAGCGGCAGGAGTAGCGTGGTCGCCAGCATTGCGCCGGCCAAATGCCATTTGGTCATGGATGCTCTCGCGAATGAATGAAGGTGCATCCGCGCGGTGCGCGGACGGGTCTCATGCATCACTCAGGAGAAGCTGGGCGGCGCCCGTGGCGCATTGCTGGCCGACAGAATTTGCCGAACTGGCGCACGATCGGTCGCCTCGAAGGCAAGCGCCGCGACAAGTGGTAGAGCGGAGAATGCGAGCGGTGCTGTGGCCGGAGGCGACAGCGGTGCGGCAGCGGCGAAGGCACAGGGCGCGTGGCTATGCTCCTGCTTGGACGGCGCATTGCCGCCGGAATGAATGCCGTCGATGGAGCAGATCACAAAAGGCGCTGGCCCGGCCGTCGCCGCCGGCATCCAGCCGTCGGGCAGCAGCGCGCGCAGCACCATCGCGCAGAGCGCGAGAGTGACGGCCACAGAGCGATAGCTGGACAGGCGCATGATCCCTCTGGCGGATTTCTGCGGCTGGCCGCATTTCCGGTCAAGCACCTTACCGCCGCATGCCGTCAAGACCCATGCTGCGATCCGCTGCTTATTCCCGCCGCTCGGCCCTAGGGGTGAACCGGGGATGAATGCGGCCTTCAGGACCGGTTCCAAAGCGCGGGCGCAGTCTCTCCCCATCGTTTCGAGGGAGAACTTCCATGCTTCGTCATCAGAGACTGGCCCGCAAACATGCCGCCCGCCCGGCCGCGCATCGCGCGGCCCCCGACATGGCGCTCGCCAGCACCATCGTATTCTTCGGTATATTTCCGGCTGTGCTGGCAGCGGGATTCGTCGTTGTGCAGGTGGTCACGGCCTTCGGGCCGTGAGCCTTCCTGTGCGGCACGTTGAGCGCAATGGCGCGGCTGCTATGGTCGCGCATGGCTTTCCAACCGACTCTTGCGTCGCTCAACGCGCACGCCGTGCCGCAATGGTTCGAGGATGCGAAGTTCGGCATCTTCATCCACTGGGGTCTGTTCTCGATCCCCGCCTTCGCGGCGAAGTCCGGCTCGATCGCCGAAGCCTTCCGCAAGAACTATGACATCGCGGTGGCGCAGACGCCGTACTGCGAATGGTACTGGAACGCGATCAAGGTGCCGGAAAGCGACAGCGCGAAATTCCACGCCGCGACCTATGGCGACGCGCCTTATGAGGATTTCCGCGAACCGTTCCTGAAAGGTCTGGAGCAGTGGGATCCCGCCGTCTGGGCCGAAGCTTTCGCCGATTCCGGTGCGAAATATCTGGTTCTCGTCACCAAGCATCATGACGGCTTCTGCCTGTGGCCGTCGACGCATGCCAATCCGCATCAGAAGAACTGGACTTCGCCGCGTGACATCGTGGGCGAGCTGGCGACGGCTGTGCGCGCTAAGGGATTGAAGTTCGGCGTCTACTATTCGGGCGGGATCGACTGGACCTTCAACCGCGAACCGTTGCGCACGCTCGCCGATTTCATGGGCTCGACGCCCGGCGGCGACTACCTCGCCTACGCCGATGCGCAGACGCGCGAACTGATCGATCGCTATCAACCCTCGATCCTGTGGAACGACATCTC
>DATEZM010000043.1:0-4853 GCA_035255625.1 Rhizomicrobium sp.
GCTCGACGTTACCGGTCGAACGCACCACGATGTCGCCGCCGCCGGCGCCGGCATAGCCGATCTGCGACAGCGCGTAATAGCCCAGCACGCTGACCGAGCTGCCGGCGACCGTCGTCGTGCCGCCGGCGCTGCCGATCGATATGGGATGGACTTCGCCGGGCTCGGACGACACTTCGGTCGCATCGCCGGGATCGAGGTCGAAGTCGGAGGTGACGTAGACGCTTCCGCCGCCATTGCCGTAGACGCCGCTGTCGGTGAAATGGGCCGGGTCGGTGGTCGTGCCATCCCAGCCGGCGATCACGGCGATCGCGCCCATGCCGGCGTTCTGCACGTTCGCCGCAACGTGGACGTCGCCGCCGGCAAGCAGGCTCAATGCATGCGCGCTGGTGTAGACGACATCGCTGATCACATTGATGTCGTACTTAGCCTCGAGCGTGACATCGGTAGTCGCCAGCGAACCCGTAAGAGTCGAAGGCGCGATGGTTTGCGTCCCCCTTGGATCGCCGCTCGACGAGAGATCGCTACTGTCGGTCCTGACGTTCGCGGGCGTACCGATCGTGATGTAATCCGGATCAAGCAGCCAGTTGCCGGTGGCGCCGGAGGCTGCACTCGTGTCGACGCTCGCCTGCGGCGCGACGACGAGATTGTGGCCCGAGGTCTCGACCAGGCCGCCATTGCCGCCGCTGCCGGCGCCGCGGGCACTGACCGTGCCGCCGAAATCCGTGGTGCCATCCGACCACACGACGACCGTGCCGCCATTGCCGTGGCTTGTCGCGTCCGCCTTGATGGTTGCATTGCCGACCGTGACGTTGGCCGCGTTGGGAAGCGTTCCCGTGCCGTGCAGATCGCCGCCGATCCGCACCGTGCCGCCGCCGGCATTGCCCGAGACGTCGATCTGCGTGTTGTCCGCGACGGTGATGTTATGGCCGGTAACGGTGACCGAACCGCCACTCGCCCCCGAGGCCGTGCCCGTCGCCGATATCGTGCCGCCGACATTCACGTCGCCGTCGCCGCCGTCGAGAATGACCTCGCCGTCCTGGACGCGCGCGCTGCTGGCCGAGATCATGCCGGTATTGTTCACCACTGCGTCCTGCACGTCGGATGCCGCGCGCGCCGTCATCACGACGCGCTGGGCGGTAATCGTGCCGGAATTCGATGCGCCGGTCGGACCGCTGGTCGCCCGGCCGGTCGGTGCTGAGACGGAATATTTGAGCAGGCCATCGCCGTCGAAATCGATGGTGAAGGCGGAAGAGCCGCCAATCGCCACCGAGCCCGCATTGGCGGCAATCAGCCCCTGGTTCGAAGCACTGGCGCCCGACAGCACCGCATAGCCGCCGGACCGCGTCTGGATCGAGCCCTGGTTGACGACGGAGGCGCCAGTGCCGCCGGAGAAGTCGTAATTGCCGGCCGCGAAATCGCTGTCGTCCAGGTCGGCGGTGGTGGCGATCAAGCCACCGACATTGATCCGCGACCCCTGCCCGAACAGCACGCCATTGCCGTTGATGATCCACACTTGGCCGTTGGCGAGCAGGCTGCCGTAGATCTGCGTCGGATCGGCGCCGAGGATGCGGTTGAGCGCGATCGACGAGCTTCCCGGCTGGTTGAACTTGACCGTGCCGCCGGCGTCGATCGAGAAACTGTTCCAATTGATGACAAGCTTGCCGGTCTTCTGGTCGATGACCGTCGAATTGCTGCCGCTATTGGTGATGGTCGCGGTGCCGAGCGCCACCGTGCCGCCAGCCGGCTGGGCGCGCGCCGTATCGACCGCGAATACACTGAGACAGGAGGTTCCCAGAAGGAGCGTCCGGACGATGGCAGAACTTGTCTTGTTCATGGCTCTTTTCCCACTAGAACCTGACGGCCAAATCGAGAAGTATTTTTGTCGCTTCCTTGCCGCCGTCGCTGCCCGGCACCACATGCAAGGTGCGCGCCCCTTCGAGCGCACCGGTGATGTCATAGGGCAGCCAGAAGCGTACGCCGCCGCCGACCGAGACGATATTCTGATCGGGCAGTGAAAGGGTATGGTGAATGTACCACGTTTCCGCCGCGTCGGCGTAGACATAGGGTTGCAGCGCCTTCAGCCAGGAATCGGCGAAGCGGAAGTCGTAGCGCAGCTCAGCCGAGCCGCCGAGGCCGTGATCGCCGGTGATCGCGCCGGGATCGTAGCCGCGGCCGATCTGCGTGCCGCCGAACGCGACCTGCTCGCCGGTGATGAGCCGGTCGAAGGCGAACTGGCCCTGCAGGTTGAGGGCGGTGCTGAAGTCGCCGCCAAGTGGCTCGATCAGCCGCGTCGTGCCGGTGAGCTTGGTGAAATCGGTATGGCCGCCGAGGCGCGACAGGGTCGGCGCGCCATCTGGCGTCGCGCCGAGGATCGGCAGTCCTTGCGCCACGTCGAAGGTCGATGTCCACACCCCGCCGCCCAGGATGCCGGCGCGCTGATAGGAGCCGCCGAGATCGAGCACGCGCCATTGGTCGTGGCTGACCGGACCCGCGACGTCGACGCGTGCATCCTGCGCTGTGAAGCCGCCGTCCAGGATCAGCGTCTCCGCGCGGCTGCGGATAAGCGGATAGGTCAGGCGCGCGCCCACGGCCCAGCTGTCGGTCAGGACATGAAAGGCCGACAGCGTCGAGCCCGGCTCGCCATGGGTGTAGGTGCCGACCAGCGTCCCGACCAGGCCGTCATTGCCGATGGCGCGGCGGTAGCGCAGCGTGCCGGCGATCTGTTCCAGCGAGTCCGGCGAGGACGTCACCGTGGCCGCGAGCTGATCAGCGCCGAAAAGCGAGTTGAACTCGACATCGCCCTGCACCGTCCAGATGCCGGAGAATCTCGAGCCGCGATCGTCCACCGCGATGCCGCCGGTGATGGGTGTCTGCACGATGTCGACGACCAGATCGGAAGCGCCCGGCTTGTCGGGCGAGGGGCGCAGAATACCGCTCGCCTCCACACCGGGTATGTCGTTGGTCAGAAGCAGCCCGCGCTCCAGCATGTCGAGCGTCGGCGGACGGGTAGCGGTGGCGGACTTGAGATAGGCACGGATGTCGCGCTGGGTGGAGCGGTCGCCACCCTGCACCGTCACGCCGCCGAGATAGCCTTCCACGACGTTGATCGTAAACACGCCGTCGCTCACGCGCTGCGGCGGCACATAGGCGCGCACCAGCAGATAGCCGCGCGCGCGATAGACGGCCTCGATCTTGTCGGCGACGTCCAGGATGTCGCCCAGCGTGACGTCCTTGCCAAGCAGGCCGGCATAGAACGAATGGAATTGCGAGGCCGGGATCGTGACTGCGCCGACGATCTTGATGTCGGTAAGCTTGAAATGCACTTCGTCGACCGCGCGCGGCACCGCGGAGCGGTGCGGCGTGACGATGCTGAAATCGAAATCGGGCGGCGGCGGCGCGACGGGACCCTGACGATCGCGTCCGGGTTGGACGGCGCCGGGAAGCACTTGCGCGTGCGCAGGCAGCGCAAGCGTCAGCGCTACCGCAACGAACGACGCCAGGCGCCCTAATCCGCTATTGTTGTTGTTAAACCGCACGTCGTCCCCACCCGTCTGCCAGCCCGGCCGACCCATCGCGTACAAAATATAAAATATGCCGCAATCTGCACGGTTTTTGGTGCGACGCCAATTACGCAACGGCAAAAACTCCGAATTTGGCAGGCCGGGCGCAGAGATCGTGTGGATCGGACACCGAAAGCCGGAACTTTCATTCACCATTTGTTCCCAGAAGCGACGCTCGAACGTTACGGATTGTTCATTCGGAAGATTGCCATAGCCGCTGAACCGCCGGTCGCGACAGACTGCCGATGCGGCAATTGGGCCGCGGCCCTAACAACGGGAGTGGGATTTGGATACCAGGATTAAGACGGGCTTGGGTGTATCGGCTCTGGCGGTGACGCTGGCGGCTGGTGTTTTCATCGGCCAGGCGCTCGCAGCCCAGCCGCATATGCGTTCTGCCCTCGACGATTTGCGCGCCGCCAGGTCGGAGCTGAGCGCGGCAACGCACAACAAAGGCGGACATCGCGTGACCGCGATCGGCCTGGTCGATCAGGCGATCAACGAGGTCAAGGAAGGAATGGAGGACGCCGACTAGCGTTCGGCGCCTTTCCCGGAAAAGCGCAAAGCGGTTTTCCGTCCGGAATTGCGACCGGAAAATAACCAATGGGAACCCGCCGGGTCGCTCCGGCGGGTTTTCTTACGGCCGGTTGCGCGGACCCGCCCCGTTAACTTTTTCTTAGGCATGAGGTTTGCCCCGCGCCGGGCATGATTGGCGCCATTTCCGATGGATTGACCCCGGCCGGGACGCGCTGGGCCGGACTGCTCGCGGCGGCGCGGCGCTACAGCCTGGCAGCACTCGGCCCGTTCACCATCGCAGGCGCGCATTTCGCGGCCTCGGTCCTGTTCCTCAAGCTCATGCCGCCGGCAGCGTTCGGCCTTTTCGCCTTCGTTCTGGTCGCTGTCCCATTTTGGCTCAGTCTGTCGGTGGCGCTCCTCGGCGCGCCGCTCGCGACCACCTGCCAGCGCCACCCGGATACGGACCCCTGGCGCGAGCTGCCGACGCTTCTCAAGGCCAATCTCCTCTTCTCTGCGGCAGCAATGATCGCGGTGGCGCTGGCCGCGGCCGCGAGCGGGGCCGCTGCCGCGACCGCAGTCCTGTTCGGGCTCTATGGCGGCGTGATGTGCGTGCGCTGGTTCGCGCGCTGGCTCTCCTACGCGACGCATCATCCGATCCGCGCGGTGCTGTCCGACGTCGCCTATGGCGTGTTCCTGGTGGCTGGACTCGCCGCGCTGGCAGTGCTGCATGTTGTCTCTCTCGCGAATGCCGCCGCCGTTCTCTGTGTCGCCGCCGGCGCC
>DATEZM010000044.1:0-4146 GCA_035255625.1 Rhizomicrobium sp.
ACAATGGCATTCTGGAACACGATGTGGTCGAGATCGATCTCCGGTCGCCGACGCATATTTTCTTCGTGCTGAAGAGCGGCGAGAAGAAGAGCGAGACGAGGGGGAACGCGGCCTGATGGGAGAGATGGTCAAATTGCGCAATGGCGCTGAAACGCCGGCCTATCGCGCCGGACTGGTCGCGGTGCTCGACATCGGCTCATCGAAGACGGTGTGCCTGATCGGGCGCGGGGAAAGCGGTGCGATGCGCGTCGTGGGTGCCGCGTTGCGCGAAAGCCAGGGGGTGCGTGCCGGCACCATCGTCAGCATGGAGCACGCCGAGGAGTCCATCCGCGATGCCGTGGCGGCGGCGGAGAACCACGCCGATCTGCGCATCCAGAACGTTATCGTGTCGGTCAATTGCGGCCAGCCGGTCAGCGTCACCAGCCGCGCCGCTATGGCGCTGGACGGCGATCTGGTCAGCGATGCGCATCTGCGTACGCTGCTCACCGACGGCCGGTCGCGCTGCAATCTCGAAGGCCATGAGCTGATCCAGAGCGCGCCTACCACCTATGTGGTCGACGAGGCGCGAGGCGTGAAGAACCCGCTCGGCATGTTCTGTCAGCGCATCGGCGTCGCCATGCACGCCGTCGCGGTCAAGCCCTCGCCGCTCAACAATCTGAAGCTCGCGGTCGAGCGCTGCCATCTGAATGTCGTCGGCACCCAGTTCGCGCCCTATGCCAGCGGGCTGGCGACGCTGACCGAGGATGAAAAGCAGCTTGGTGCCACCGTGATCGACATGGGCGGCGGCGTCACCTCCATAGCGGTCTTCCTCGACGGCCATCTGGTGCACGCCGACGTCGTGCCGATGGGGGGCCAGCAGGTCACTGCCGACCTCGCGCGCATGCTGGCGGCGCCCATCTCTGCTGCCGAACGCGCCAAGACATTGTACGGCGCGGCGCTGGGTGACATGGAGGCCGGTGCCGATGTGATCCCGCTCGCCCAGATGGGCGAAGAGGGCGACGACGCCGTCATCCGGGTGCCGCGCTCCATGCTAACGCGGATCATCCAGGCGCGGCTCGAGGAAATCCTGGGCCAAGTGCAGTCGCGGCTGCGCGCCAGTGGCTTCGACGTCGCGGCGGGCCGGCGCGCGGTGCTGACCGGCGGCGCCTGTCAGCTCGCCGGTGCGCGCGAACTCGCGGGTCGTGTTCTCAACAAGCAGGTCCGCATCGGCCGGCCGCAGAGCTTTCCGGGTCTGCCGGCGGCGTCGCTCGGCCCCGACTATGCGACCGCAATCGGTCTTTTGATGGCGGGCGCGACGCTGCCGCCGGAGGTCCTCAATCCCGAGTCGGGGCGCACGGCGTCCGCCGGTCCGGCCAAAGGCTGGCTCGCAAGGTTGACCGGTGCCCTGTTCGAGTGATTCAACAATAACAAGACGAATCGGTTGGGTGTGCGTGGGTGACAAGGTGATGAAGGAAAAAGGCCAAGGAGAATAAATATGGCGATCAACCTCAAAGCACCCGAGCTGACCGAATTGCGTCCGCGAATCACCGTGCTCGGCGTCGGCGGCGCCGGCGGCAACGCGGTCAACAACATGATCGGCGCCAAGCTCGAAGGCGTCGAATTCGTCGTTGCCAACACCGATGCCCAAGCGCTCGCGCAATCCAAAGCGCAGCGCCGCATCCAGCTCGGCCACAAGACCACCGAAGGTCTCGGCGCCGGCGCCCAGCCCGATGTCGGCAGGGCCGGCGCGGAGGAATCGCTCGACGAGATCATGGAGCAGCTGGCCGGCTCGCACATGGTCTTCATCACCGCCGGCATGGGCGGCGGCACCGGCACGGGTGCCGCGCCCGTCATCGCCCGCGCGGTGCGCGAGATGG
This sequence comes from Rhizomicrobium sp., assembly GCA_035255625.1. Lineage (GTDB taxonomy): Bacteria > Pseudomonadota > Alphaproteobacteria > Micropepsales > Micropepsaceae > Rhizomicrobium. The sequence continues at coordinate 1,857 of DATEZM010000044.1, forward strand.
GCATCCTGACCGTCGGCGTCGTCACCAGGCCATTCGCCTTCGAAGGCGACAAGCGGATGCGCACCGCCGAGCGTGGCATCACCGAGCTTCAGCAATACGTCCATACCCTGATCGTCATCCCCAACCAGAACCTGTTCCGCGTCGCCAATGACCGCACGACGTTCGCCCAGGCCTTTGCCATGGCCGACGAGGTGCTACATGCCGGCGTGCGCGGCGTTACCGACCTGATCGTGATGCCAGGCCTCATCAATCTCGATTTCGCCGACATCAAATCGGTCATCAGCGAGATGGGCAAGGCGATGATGGGCACGGGCGAGGCCGAAGGCGAGGATCGTGCCGCGAAGGCCGCCGACATGGCGATCTCCAACCCGTTGCTCGACGACGTGTCGATGAAGGGCGCCCGCGGCGTGCTCATCAACATCACCGGCGGCCCCGACCTGATGCTGTTCGAGGTCGAACAGGCGGCCAACCGCATCCGCGCCGAGGTCGATCCCGACGCCAACATCATCTTCGGCAACACCATCCTCGACGACATGGAAGGCCGCATCCGGGTCAGCGTCGTCGCGACCGGCATCGACGCCGAGCAACTGCGCATGGCCGAGAAGGTCCAGCCGTTGCGGCCACATATCAAGCCGGTCCCGGTGAATCCGGAAGCCGCCAAGCCCGAGCCGAAGATCGATCTACGTCCGATTCCTGCGACTGCGAACGCGGTGCATCGCCAGCACGAAGCGCTTGCCGAGGAGCTGGGCGCCCCGCTGCCGCAGCGTGCCGTTTCGCCTGCCGAAGAGATGATCCTCGGCGGTGCGGAGGCGCCCACAATCGCGGAGGATGACGACATCCCGCCGATGCCGGTCTCGCTGCGCTCGGCACCGATGCAGCGGGTCGAGGCGTTGCGCGCGCCCGAACCGGCGCCGAAAACGGAAGAGCGTCGCGGCTGGAGCTTCCTCGGCCGCAAGAAGAAGGATGAGCCACGGATGGAGCCGGTGCAGCAGCGCCAGGCGCCGCGCGCGACTGTGCAGCCCATCGCGCGTCCGCAGCCCCAGACAGAAGCGCCCAGGCCGCAGTCGCTTGCCGACGATCTGTTCCCCGATCACAAGCGCGACGAGCAGTTTGAGATCCCTGCGTTTCTGCGGCGGCAGTCGAACTGACGCGACCTCGCGCAGGATCACAATCATAGATAGGCTCCCGGCCTCGAGGCTGGGAGCACCTACCGCATGAAGCTCGCGCGACGCACGCTTGCGCTGAAGGCTTTTCTTGAGGCGAGGCCCGGTGCGACGGCGTCGCCGATGACGTCATCCACGGGCAAGACGCCGCTGGTGTTGATCTTCAAGGTCGCCGGCAAGACATTCGCCATTCTGTCGGTGCGCACGGAAGAGTTCGTCATCCTGAAATGCGATTCGCATCTGGCCGACGGGTTGCGTGGACGTTATTCGGGCGTCGGCCATCGCTCGCATCTCGACCGGCGGCACTGGATCAGCGTCGCTCTCAATTCGGACGTGCCGGCGGCAGAGATTCGCCGGCTGGCCAGCCTTTCCTACGATCTCGTCTGCGCTGGTCTCACGAAAAAGCAGCAGGCTCAGATCGCGGCGCTCGCTCGTTAGGCGCCATCAAGGCTGCTTTGCGAGTCAAATCCTGATGTCGGGGCGCCGACCGAAGCGAGCTGGACCCGCCGCGTCCTCCTCGAGGCCGCGCGCTTCCCCATCAAGTTCGCGAGCGGCCTGCTCCATCATCTCGATGTAGTGCGGCAACGACATCTCGCGCGCCCGGCGACGCAGCCTTTCCGCGAGGCTGCGCAACTCGCCTGCCCTGGATGTGTCGTGCTGTCCCATGCAAGCGGAACGTGCAGTTTCTTTGCCCGTTCCCGTCAACGTTTTATTGACCATACCAATGGCGGATCGCCGCGCATTTCTTTTGGCTACCGCTCTTCTATAGTGCCGCCATGAGTACCCGCACGACCCTTGCCCGTGACGTAACCGTCGACGGCACCGCCCTTCATGCCGGCACGCCGGTCCGCATGACGCTGTCGCCTGGGAAATCCGGCAGCGGCATCGTCTTTCGCCGCAGCGACCAGGGCGATGCCGAGATCCCGGCGCGCTACGACTGTGTCGCCGAGACCAATCTGGGTACAGTCATCGCCAAGGATGGCGTAAAAATCGGCGTGATCGAGCATCTGATGGCGGCGGTCGCCGGCGCGGCAATCGACGACCTGCTGGTGACGCTCGACGGCCCCGAGCCGCCAATCCTCGACGGCGATGCGCTGAGCTATCTGACGCTGCTCGAAAAAGGCGGC
>DATEZM010000045.1:0-3783 GCA_035255625.1 Rhizomicrobium sp.
AATTTCTTCTGCATGTCCCGGAATCTCCTATTGCGTTTGCTTGGAATAGCCCTTCGTAAGGGCGAAGGGCATACCATGCCCGCCGCCCCTTGAAACGGCTATTTTATGGGATTGTTCCCCCTACGGCGTGACGTTAATTTAAAGAATTGCCGCAATCCGGCCATTTTTCCTGTGCTTGCCGAATCATCCCACCGCTGCTAAAGGCTCGGCGCTCCAAAGTGATGGAGCGCCGCACCCATGACCATCCGCGAAGCATTAACCTTCGACGATGTGTTGCTGGTGCCCGCTGCTTCCGAAGTTCTCCCCGCTCAGGTTGATACCCGAACCCGCCTGACCAAGACGGTTGAACTCGGCATTCCGCTCATCTCCTCCGCCATGGACACAGTGACCGAGGCCGGTCTCGCCATCGCCATGGCCCAGGCCGGCGGTATTGGCGTCATCCACAAGAATTTGTCGATCGAAGAGCAGGCCGAGCACGTGCGCCGGGTAAAGCGTTACGAGAGTGGCATGGTGGTCAATCCCGTCACCATCGCGCCCGACGCGACGCTGGCTGACGCGCTCGCCCTCATGGAGCGCCATCGCATCTCCGGCATTCCGGTGGTCGAAGGCGCCAATGGCCGCGGCGCCGGCCGGCTGGTCGGCATTCTGACCAATCGCGACGTGCGGTTCGCCGACGATCCGCGCGAATCCGTTTCCGCGCTGATGACCAAGGACAAGCTCGTCACCGTGCGCCAGGGCGTCGGGCTGGAAGAGGCCAAGCGACTGCTGCATCAGCACCGCATCGAGAAGATCCTCGTCGTCGACGATGCCTATCGCTGCGTCGGGTTGATCACGGTCAAGGACATCGAGAAAGCACAGAAGTTCCCCAACGCCTGCAAGGACGAGCGCGGCCGCCTGCGCGTCGCGGCTGCGACCGGCATCGGTGATGACGGTTTCGCCCGCGCCCAGGCGCTGATCGAAGCGGAGTGCGACGTCATCGTAGTCGACACCGCGCATGGCCATTCACGCGGCGTGCTCGATGCCGTCAGCCGCATCAAGAAGAAGTCGAACTACATCCAGGTCGCCGCCGGCAATGTCGCGACGGCGGAAGGTGCGCGGGCCCTGATCGATGCGGGCGCGGACTGCATCAAGGTCGGCATCGGGCCGGGTTCGATCTGCACCACGCGCATCGTCGCTGGCGTCGGCGTTCCGCAGCTTACCGCGATCCTCGATGCGGTCGAAGAAGCGCGCAAGTCCGGCATCCCGGTGATCGCGGATGGCGGCATCAAATATTCCGGCGACCTCGCCAAGGCGATCGCCGCCGGCGCCCATGTCGCCATGGTCGGCTCGCTGCTCGCGGGCACCGAGGAAGCGCCGGGCGAGGTGTTCCTTTACCAGGGCCGCTCCTACAAGGGGTATCGCGGCATGGGCTCGATGGGTGCGATGGCGCGGGGCTCGGCCGACCGCTATTTCCAGGCCGAGGTCGCGGACTCGCTGAAGCTGGTGCCGGAAGGCGTGGAAGGCCAGGTGCCCTACAAGGGCGCTGTCTCCGGCGTGGTCCACCAGATCATTGGCGGCCTTCGCGCCGCAATGGGCTACACCGGCTGCAAGACCATCGCCGAAATGCACACCAAGTCGAAATTCGTCCGCATCACCGGTGCCGGCCTGCGCGAAAGCCATGTCCACGACATCGTGGTCACCCGCGAAGCCCCGAATTATCCGGGCGGGCAATAGTTGCGCAAAGCGCTTATCCTTATTGCCATCGCGGTGCTGGCCGCAACGCTCTTCTTTGCAATCGCTGCGGAAAAGGCAACGTTGATCGTCATCGGCGACACGCCGGTCGTGGATCGCGTTACGAACCAAGCGCAGGTTGTGACAATTGACCATCTAAAGACGGGCGATCATCGCGCGGTATATCGCTGCATCGATACCAAGTCATATTTTGTTTATGAGATCAGGCTCGACGACAGCCGTATCGGCTATGTCGTCGACGGCAAATATCGCCTTGATGTGAAATCGGCGTGGCGTGGACCGTGGACCAATCCAATCGTGTTCAATTGCTACTAGGTCACTTGGAGGCGCCGTGACACCCGCCGCGCGCGTCCAGGCTGCCATCGACGTCCTCACCGCACTTGAAAAGACCGACCAGCCGGCCGACCGGCTGGTCCGGGATTATTTCCGCGCGCGGCGTTATGCCGGCTCGAAGGACCGCGCGGCTGTCGCCGAGCGCGTGTTCTCTGTCCTGCGCCATCGCGGTGCGCTGGCTTGGGCGATCCAGGACGAAGCGCCGCGAGCACTGGTCCTCGCATCCGTCGCCGAGGCTGGCGAAGACCCCGACACGCTGTTCACCGGTCAGAATTATGCGCCGCCATCACTGAGCGACGACGAGCGCAAGCGGCTGAAGTCGCTGCGCACCGATTTGCCGCTGCATGCAGAAGGTGCATTCCCGGCGTTTCTGGAGCCGGAGCTGACGCGCGCCTTCGGCGACCGCCTGTTGCGCGAAATGACGGCGCTGCTCGAGCGGGCGCCGACTGACTTGCGCGCCAACTCGTTGAAAGCCTCTCGCGACGACGTGCTCCGGCTGCTGCATGCCCAAGGTTATGATGCGGCGCCGACGCCGCATTCGCCGATTGGCATCCGGATCGCGAGCGGCGGGGGAGGGCTGGACAAGACCAAGGAGTTCGAAGCCGGCCTGTTCGAATTCCAGGACGAAGCGGCGCAGATCGCGTCGATCCTCGTCGCGGCGCGGCCGGATATGCGCATCCTCGACCTCGCCGCCGGCGCCGGCGGCAAAGCGCTGGCACTGGCGGCCGCCATGCGCGACCAAGGCGAGATCGTCGCCTGCGACGTCCGCCAACCGGCGCTCCAGCAACTCGCCATTCGCGCGAAACGCGCCGGCGCGACCAACATCAAGACATTCCTGCTGGAAGACGCGGCGCCAGCCGGCCGCTTCGATGCTGTTCTCGTCGATGCGCCTTGCAGCGGCAGCGGGACGTGGCGGCGTCAGCCGGACCTGCGCTGGAAGCTGACGCCAGCGGTGCTGACGCAACGAATCGCGGCGCAGGACGCACTGCTCGACCGTGCGGCTGCCTTCGTGAAACCGGGCGGGCGACTGATCTATGCGACCTGCTCGGTCCTGCCATGTGAGAATCAGGAGCGCGTGGCCGCCTTCCTCCGGCGCCATCCAAGGTTCACGCCGCTGTCCGCCGCCGATGCCTGGACCCGCGAGACCGGCACGCCGCCGCCGCCCGGCATGGCGGAGGACTTCCGCGCCACGCCGTATTCGACCGGAACCGACGGTTTTTTCACCGCGCTTCTTATCCACACACCTGCGGCCTCGGGTGCGCTGGACAAGGGAGAGGGCTGAACCCTAAATCCGGTCATGCGTGCTCCCGTTCTGGTCATCGATTTCGGCTCGCAGGTGACGCAACTCATCGCGCGGCGTGTGCGCGAGGCCGGCGTCTATTGCGAGATCGTTCCGTTCAACAAGGCGGAAGCCGCGATCGCCGCCGCGCCGCCGCAAGCCATCATTCTCTCCGGTGGGCCGGCCTCGGCGATGGAAGAAGGCGCGCCGCGCGCCCCGCAGGCCGTATTCGACGCAGGCGTGCCGGTACTCGGCATCTGCTATGGCGAGATGGCGATGGCACACCAGCTCGGCGGCCGCGTCGAAGGCGGGCATCACCGCGAGTTCGGCCGCGCCGACATCCAGATTCAAAAAGCATCGCCGTTGCTCGCAGGGCTCGGCGCAATCGGCGATCGCGAGCCGGTGTGGATGAACCATGGCGACAAGATCACGGCGATGCC
>DATEZM010000046.1:0-2296 GCA_035255625.1 Rhizomicrobium sp.
GAGGAATTGCCGGAAGTCCATCGCTCGCATGTCGGCGATCCTGTCCTGATGTGCCTGGTGTTCATCCCCAGCGACTGCCCCAAGGGCGACGACCGCGGCAAGGTCTACACAACGACCGATCTGCGCACGCTCCAGTCCTGGACTTTGCCAGACGCGGAGCATTCCTGCGGGGGCGCGTGATGGCGCTAGCGCAGATCTTCGGCATCCTGAACATCACCGACGATTCCTTCTTCGACGGCGGGAAATATCTCGAGCGCGCCGCGGCGATTGCACAGGGCCGGGCGTTGATCGCGCAGGGCGCCGATGTGCTCGACATCGGTGCGGCGTCGTCCAACCCGGATTCGCGCGGTGTGCCGCCGGATGTCGAGATCGCCCGTTTGCAATCGGTCCTGTCGGCGCTCGACAGCATTCCGCTGTCCATCGACAGCTTCTCGCTGCCGGTGCAGCGCTGGGCGCTAACGCAGGGCGTCGCCTACCTCAACGACATCGAGGGCTTCGCGAACTCCGATCTCTATCCGCAACTCGCCGCCTCGGATGCCAAGCTCATCGTCATGCACTCGGTGCAGGCGCGCGGCGCGGCCACGCGGGTGCATGTGCCGGCGGACGAGATCATGGATCGGATCGTTCGCTTCTTCGACGCCAGGCTGGACGCATTGGCACGGGCAGGCATTGTACGCGGCCGGTTGATCCTCGACCCCGGCATGGGTTTCTTCCTGGGAACCGATCCGGATTGCTCCTTCACCGTCCTGCGGCGGCTTCCCGAGTTGAAGGCCCGCTACGGCCTGCCGCTGCTGGTCTCGGTTTCGCGCAAATCCTTCCTGCGCCGGATTACCGGCAAAAGCGCCGCGGAGGCCGGCCCCGCCAGCCTGGCGGCAGAGCTTTATGCCGTCCGGCAGGGGGCGGATTTCATCCGAACCCACGCGCCAGCCGCTCTCAAGGACGCGCTATTGCTGGAAAAGGCCGTTGCAGGGCCCTGACCAACGTCGCATCTGTTAACATTTGTTGCGCCTTTCGCTACCAAAATCCTGATAACGTGTCGCGTTCGTTCGCTCGCCCAGGAAGAATGAGGGGGTTAGGCATGAGCCGGAAATATTTCGGCACCGATGGAATTCGCGGCCGCGCCAACTCGACGGCGCTCACGCCTGCCATCGCGATGCGCGCCGGCATGGCGGCAGGGCGCATCTTCACCCGCGGCGAGCATCGCCACCGCGTGGTGATCGGCAAGGACACGCGTCTTTCCGGCTACATGATCGAGAACGCGCTGACTGCAGGCTTCACTTCGGTGGGCATGGATGTGTTCCTGTTCGGCCCGCTGCCGACGCCGGCCGTCTCCATGCTGACGCGCTCGCTGCGCGCCGACATGGGTGTGATGATCACCGCCTCGCACAACCAGTACCAGGACAACGGCATCAAGTTCTTCGGTCCCGATGGCCGCAAACTGTCCGACGAGCACGAAGCGGCGATCGAGACCTTGATGGACAACGGGCTGGAGAGCGGCCTCGCCACATCGCCCAAGCTCGGCCGGGCCAAGCGCGTCGACGACAGCCAGGCGCGCTACATCGAATTCGCCAAGCGCACTTTCCCGTCCGACCGCACGCTCGAGGGCTTGCGCATCGTGATCGATTGCGCCAATGGCGCCGCCTACAAGGTCGCGCCGGAAGTGCTGTGGGAACTGGGCGCCGAGATCATTCCGATCGGCGTGGCGCCCGACGGTTTCAACATCAATTCCAATTGCGGCTCGACTTCGACCGAAGCGATGTCGGCCAAAGTGCGCGAGATGCGCGCCAATTTCGGCGTCGCGCTCGATGGCGACGCGGACCGCGTCGTCATGTGCGACGAGCACGGCCGCGTCATCGACGGTGACCAGGTGCTGGCCCTTCTGGCGAAGTCGTGGTCGTCGCGCGACCGGCTCAAGGGCGGCGGTGTGGTCGGCACGGTGATGTCGAATGCCGGTCTCGACCGTTATCTGAAAAGCCTCGGCCTCACACTCGCGCGCGCGGCGGTCGGCGATCGCTATGTCATCGAGCAGATGCAGAAGGGCGGCTTCAATGTCGGCGGCGAACAGTCCGGCCACATCGTGCTCAGCGACATCGGACGGACGGGCGATGGATTGATCGCCGCTCTGCAGGTTCTGGCGGTGCTTGCCACGGAAGGAAAACCGGCGAGTCAGGCGGCACACCTCTTCGACCCGCTTCCGCAGGTGCTCGAAAGCGTGCGCTATCAGAAGACCTCGCCGCTCGCCAATGCCCGCGTCGCCGAAAGCATCAAGTCCGGCGAGGCGCGCCTCAACGGCTCC
>DATEZM010000047.1:0-8913 GCA_035255625.1 Rhizomicrobium sp.
GCCACGGGGCTAGTTCTCCTCGTCTTCCCGGGCCGAGGACACAGGGCCGTGCCCCGCAATCTCGGCGTTGATCTCACCTGCTGCGCGCATCACGCCGCGAATCCCGGCGGCAGCGCCCAGCACGACAAACAGGATGAGGAATACCGGCTTTGTGTGGACACCGAAGTATCCGAACAGCCAATCCAATCCCCAACCAATGACGCCACCGACGAGCAGCGCCGCCACGAGTTCCGTCGCGAAGCGCGACGCGATGCCCATCTGCGTCGGCGGCGGTCGCTTGGTGCGTACCGCGCGCTTGCGCTGGGCTTCGTCCAGCCGCTCGCCCAGCCCGCGCAAGTCCTGAGGGTCGGGCATGCCTGACCTCCGGTGATGTGCCGAAATTCCGCGCGAAACTGGCCTTCGCGGCTCTCTCGAAGGCGCGCGGAACATAGGGTTGGGTCCATAGGGTGTCAATAACGCAAGAATAGGCATAAGCGACGGAACTTGTTCGCGTTTTAGCAGGCGCGGCGAAATGCGCGCGCAACTGTTTTTGAATGAACCGGCGGCTGCAGATTCGGAGTGGTTCGGCGTTTACTCCGCCGCCACTTTTTCCGCCTCGGTCAGCGTCACCGAGACAAGCTGGCTGACGCCGCGCTCGGCCATGGTGACGCCGAACAGCCGGTGCATGCGGCTCATCGTCAGCGCATGGTGGGTGATGACGAGGAAACGGGTGTCGGTCAGCCGCGTCATCTCGTCGAGCAGATTGCAGAAGCGCTCGACATTGGCGTCGTCCAGCGGCGCGTCCACCTCGTCGAGCACGCACACGGGCGCCGGGTTCACCAGGAACACCGCGAAGATCAGCGCCATTGCGGTCAGCGCCTGCTCGCCGCCGGAAAGCAGGGCCAGCGACTGAAGCCGTTTGCCGGGCGGGCGCGCGAAGATTTCAAGACCGGCTTCGAGCGGGTCCTCGGACTCGGTCAACGTCAGCTTGGCTTCGCCGCCTTCGAACAGCTTCGAGAACAGCGTCTGGAAGTTCGCGTTGACCTTCTCGAAAGAGGCGAGCAGGCGCTCGCGGCCTTCGCGATTGAGGCTCTGAATGCCGCGGCGCAGACGCTCGATGGCGCCGGTGAGATCGTCGCGATCGGAGGTCAGCGTATGGAGTCGTGTCTCGTGTTCAGCGGCTTCCTCCTCGGCGCGCAGATTCACGCCGCCGAGTTGCTCGCGCTCTTGCTTGAGCTTCTCGACTCGCTTGTCGGCCAGTTCGAGCGCCGGCAGTTCCTCGCCGGCTTTGATCTCGGCGCGCTCGGGTAGTTCTTCCGGCGTCGCTTCGAGTTCGTCGCGGATGCGGTCGCGCAGTTCGGCGATGCGCGCGGTAGCGCCTTCGAACAGAGCTTGCGCACGGGCGCGTTCCTCGCGCGCGGCGGAGAGCGCGGCATCGGCGGACTTTGCGGCCTTGTCGGCCTCGGCGAGCACGGTCTCGGCCACCGCGCGCGCGTCGGCCGCCTGCCGGCGTGCTCCATCGGCCGCCGCAATAGCGCTGAGCAGCGTGCCGCGCTTGGCGGCGATCACGTCGGGCAGAGCCTCGACGGCCGTAAGTTCGACAGTGAGCTCTTCGCGGCGGCGCTCCAGATCCTCGATGTGACTAAGCGCGGCGCTGCGGCGCTCGTCCCAGCGGGCACGTTCGTCGCCGATGGATGCGAGGCGGCGGGCACGGTTCTCGCCTTCGCGCTTCAAGCCGTCCAGCGTGGCGCGGGCTTCGGAATAGGCGGTGCGAGCCTCGGCGTTGCGGCCGCGCGCGGTCGCGACGTCGTTGGTTAGCGCGATGCCGTCACCGAGACGTTCCAGTTCCGCCTCGGCGGCTTGGCGAGAGTCTTCCGCCGCGTCGCGACTTTGCGTAAGGCGGCGGATTTCGGCCTCCAGCGAGGCGAGTTGCGATGCGCGTTCGGCTACAGCGCGAGCAGCCCGGGTTGAATTGTCCTGCGCTGCGATTAGAGTCTGGTCGGTGTTGCGTTCGTCGCGCTCGCAGGCGCGTTCCACTTCGCGCGCGGCGTTGGCGGCGTCGCGGGCGGCGGACCAAGTGGCGAACACCGCCGCGCGGTGCTCTTTCGCATGTTTGATCTCGCCATCGAGTGCCGCCAATCGATTGCGCTGCGCCAGACGAACGGCGGCAGTCGCTGGCGCGTCGGATGACGCCGCATAGCCGTCCCAACGCCAAAGATCGCCACGCGGCGAGACGAGGCGCTGGCCCGGTTTGAGCGCGGCCTGCAGGGCTTTCCCCTGGTCGGGGAAGACGAGGCCGGTCATCGCCAGCCGGCGGCTTAGGGCCTCAGGGCCTTTGACGAATTCGCTGAGTGGTCGCGCGCCGGCAGGCAGCGGCACGACGGCATCGAATGGGCCGAGATCGCGCCAGTGATAGGGCGAGGCTTCGTCGAGCGGCGCTTGCAGATCGTCGCCCAGACATGCGGCCAGCGCGGCTTCGTAGCCGGCCTGCACACGAACGGCATCGACCAGCGGCGGAAAGAGATCCTGACCTTCGGGACGCAGCAGATCGCCCAACGCCTTCGCCTCGGCCGAAAGCCGTTGCCATTCGCGCTCGGCGGCTTCAAGTGGCTCGCGTGCCTCTGTCTCGGAACGCTCCGCAATCGCGAGCGCTTCACGGGCCGCGTCGGCCGCGGCGCGCGCGGCTTCGGCCAAGGCACGTGCGGAGTCGCCGGCCGCTTCGGCCGCCTGAACATCCGGAGACTGAGCCGCGCCCACCACGGCGCGGTCGAGTCTCGCGCGCGCTTCTTCGAGTTGGGCGGCGCTGGTCTCGGTCAGCGCGCCAGCAAGCTGGCGCGAACGCTCGGCGCTCGCCTTGCGCGCGTGCCAGTCGGCTAGCTCTGCGGTGAGGCGCTCGAGCGCTTGCTCCGCTTGCGAGAGCCCGTCGTTCAATCTGGCGGCGAGCGCACCGGCTTCGGCAAGTTCATCCGCGGAACGGGCAATAGCGGTTTCGATATTCTCCGCTTCTCCAGCCAAAATGCCGAGCGCGGCCTGCGCGTCGCTGCCGAGGGTGCGGTCGCGTTCGATGTCATGCTCGGTCTGGCCGATGCGCTGGCGCAGCGCCTGTGCCGCAGCGCGCGCACGCGCCTCTTCCTGGTCAAGCTGCTCGCGCTCGACCGTCAGCCGGTGGAGCGCCGCATTGCGCTCGGCCTCAGCCAAGCGCAGCGGCGGCAACTCGCCGGCGGCATTGACCTGGATCGTCGAGGCTTCGGCCGCCAGCGCGGTGCAACTCTCAACCGCCGCCAGCGTGACAGCGAGGTTCTCCTTCTCGGCGCGCAAACGCAGTTCAGCGGCGGTCCAGCGCAAATGATGCGCCAGAGCCTCTGCCTTGCGGATATGACCGGAGAGATTTCGGTAGCGCGACGCTTGGCGCGCCTGACGTTTGAGGCTAGCGAGCTGACCCTCGACCTCGCGGATCACATCGTCGACCCGGCTCAAATTCATCTCGGCCGCGCGCAGGCGTAGCTCCGCTTCGTGGCGGCGCTGGTGCAGGCCGGAAATCCCCGCGGCCTCTTCAAGAATGGCGCGTCGTGCCAACGGCTTCTGGCTGATCAGGAGGCCTATCTGCCCTTGGCGCACGAAAGCCGTCGAGCCGGCCCCAGAGGAGGCGTCTGCGAAGAACAGCTGTACATCGCGTTGGCGCACGTCGCGGCCATTGATGCGGTAGACCGAACCCGCCTCGCGCTCGATGCGGCGCGAGACCTCGATCGAATCGTATTCGTTGAAGGCACCGGAAGCCGAGCGGTCGGTGTTGTCGATGAAGAGGGTGACTTCGGCCATGTTGCGCGATGGCCGGCCGGCGGAGCCGGAGAAGATCACGTCGTCCATTTCGCCGCCACGCAGCGATGTGGGCCGTGTCTCGCCCATCACCCAGCGCAACGCATCGAACAGGTTGGACTTGCCGCAACCATTGGGTCCGACCACGGCGGTCAGGCCGGGTTCGACGAAAAGCTCGGTCGGTTCGATGAAGGACTTAAAACCCGACAGCCGGAGCCTGGTGAACTTCAAATATGGTGCGCCGTCCTACGCATGAGAGCCGACGTTACTTCTTCGCCAGCAGTGAATCCAACTTCGCCTTTATCTCGGACCATTGCGCGCCGGCCGTCTGCACTTCGCCGTTGATGACGAAAGTCGGCGTGCCGTTGATCCCGAACCGGTCCTGGGCGTCCTTCATGACGGCCATGACGCGGGCATTCCTGCTCGGATCGTGCATGCAGGCAGTCGCCTGGTCGGCCGTCATGCCCGCAATGCGAGCCTGGGCCAATAAACCACCTTCGACGTCCTGCACGCCATTCTCCGGGTCCCAATTCGCCTGATTCCGGTAGAGCTGGTCAATGAAGGGGAAATAGTTATCCGCAGGCATGCAGCGGGCGAGCGACTCGGCGGCGACATCGGGCTGGCCGATCGGGAAGACCCGGAAGATGTAAAATACCTTGCCGGTGTCGATGTACTTGGCCTTGAGCTCGGGAATACCTTCCTCGTTGAAGTGGGCGCAGTGCGGGCACATCGGTGCCGCATATTCGATGGCGACGATCTTCGCCTTGGGGTTACCAAGTGTGCGGTCCTCGGCCGTGAGATTGGGAGCTGCAGTGTTGGTGGCTGATACCGCGTCGGAGGGCGACGAGCCGCCAAGGACGTACCAAGCCGCTCCGCCGAGCGCGATGAGGGCGACGACAAGGACGCCGAGAAGGATCTGGTTGCGACTCACGAGGCGATCTCCAGCATTCGACCCGTCTGCTTTTGGCAGACCGGCGGCGTGGCTTCAATGCTTGCAAAATCTGGCAGAAAACGGACCGATTCGTCAGGACTTCCGATCAGCGCCACGGGTGCGCTGGCGCGCAAGGTTGAGCAGTGCTTCGCCGAGCGGTGGCGGCCCCTGCCAGCGGCGCGCCGGATCGGACAGCGCCGGCTCGACCGCTTTCGGGAGCCTCGATGGCGGCGGAGGGAGCTCCGCGAGCGCACCCTGCACGAACCGCAGGCGCACCACCGCGATGCGGCCGAGATAGGAATTGATCCGGGCGCACAGCGCGCGGCTCTCATGTTGCAGGAAGAGGGCCGCGGCCGGTTCGGCCTTGAGCGTGAGCACGCCCCCAGTGGCGGTTTCGGTCAACCGGATCGGTCGGGCCAGCCGTGCGGCCTCGGCGCCCGCGATCTCCGGCCAGCGCAGAATCAGCGAGGGATCGCTGAAGCCGGCGCGCGCGAAGGCACTCCGGGCCGCCAGGGTCGCGTCGCCGCCGACAGCAGCCACGCGGCCGCGCCGCTGCGGCGGTGTCTCTCGTTGTTTGTCCGGCTCCGGTTGCGTCATGGTGGCAGTATGCCAGCGCACGCGCCGAGGATGCAAAAGCCGAACCGGATTTCCGCACAGCAATTGCTCACCTGGTACGACGCTAACCGGCGCGCATTGCCGTGGCGGGCGCGGCCAGGGCGCAAGGCCGACCCGTATCGCGTGTGGTTGTCGGAGATCATGCTGCAGCAAACCACGGTGCAGGCGGTCGGCGCGTATTATGTGAAGTTCCTGAAAGCGTGGCCGACGGTCGAGGCACTGGCCGATGCGGCGCAGGACGAAGTGCTGACCGCATGGGCGGGGCTCGGCTACTACGCCAGGGCGCGCAATCTTCACGCTGCGGCCAAAGTCGTCGCGCACGAACGTGGCGGCAAGTTTCCGAAATCATTTGAGGAACTACGGGCGCTGCCTGGTGTCGGCGACTACACGGCGGGCGCGATCGCGGCGATCGCGTTCGATCTACCTCACGCCGCGATGGATGCGAACGCCGAGCGCGTGATTGCACGGGTCTTTGCCATCGGGGACCCGTTGCCGAAGTCGAAGCCGGCGATGCGCGCCGCGCTGCAATCGCTGGTGCCGCAAAAACGCGCCGGCGACTTCGCGCAGGCGCTGATGGATCTTGGCTCGCTGATCTGCACGCCGAAGAAGCCGGCATGTGGACGTTGTCCATGGGGAACGGGATGCGAAGCGCGCAAACTCGGTATCCAAGAGACGTTGCCCGTCAAGGCGCCCAAGATCGTACGGCCCTTGAAGCGCGGCGCGGCTTTCGTCGCACGCAATGCCGAGGGCGCCGTGCTTCTTCAGAAACGGCCGGAGAACGGACTGCTCGGCGGCATGATGCAGCCACCGCTTGGGCCTTGGGGTAAGGACTTTCCGTCAGCCGCGGACGCGATGAAGCAGGCACCGTTCAAGGCGGCGTGGAAGAAGCGCATGGGCATCGTGCGCCACGGTTTCACGCATTTCGAACTGGAGATTGAGGTCTATGTCGCAGAAGCCGTTACAGCCACTCGAGGGTGCGGAAGCTGGACACGCGATCTATCAACTGTCGCGCTTCCGACGGTGATGAAAAAAATATTGAACCATGCCCCATCTGAAGACGGTCCGCTCTTTGCACGGCGGTCTCACCGGCCGAAGCACGCATAAGTATCGTGCGCAGAAAATGCCGCTGCCGCTCGCGTCACGCGAGGTCTGCTCGCAGCCGCTGGCGCAGAACGTCGATGGAGACCAGTGCCCCGTTGTGCTCGTACTGCCAGAAGCCCCAGCCATTGCAGGCGTCGAGCCCCTGCACATGGGCGCCGATCTGGTGGATCGAGCCGGTGGCGTCGGCGCAGACCAGCGTCCCATCGGCCCGCACCTTGGCGCGATGGCGCTTCTGCGTGCCGTGCAGCACGGTGCCAGGCGGCAGCAGGCCGCGCTCCACCACCCAGCCGAAGGGAATCCGCGGCTCGGCGCGCTTGGACCTCGTGACTTCGATGCTGTCGTTGGGCGCGGGGGTGACCGCGGCGATGCGCGCGCGCGCGATTTTCGCATAGCCGGGATCGCGCTCCAGCCCGATGAAGCGGCGGCCGAGCCGCCTGGCGACCGCGCCGGTGGTTCCCGAGCCGAAGAAGGGATCGAGCACGACATCGCCGGGCTTGGTGGACGCGACGATGACGCGGTGAAGCAGCGACTCCGGCTTCTGGGTCGAATGCGCCTTGGCACCGTCGGCGCCTTTCAGGCGCTCATGGCCGGCGCAGATCGGCAGCGTCCAGTCCGAGCGCATCTGCAACTCGTCATTCAGCGCCTTCATCGCCTCGTAGTTGAAAGTGTATTGCTGCTTGGGATTTTTCGTCGCCCAGATCAGCGTTTCGTGCGCGTTGGTGAAGCGGCGGCCGCGGAAATTCGGCATCGGATTGGTCTTGCGCCACACCACGTCGTTCAGGATCCAGAAGCCCAGATCCTGAAGAATTGTGCCGACGCGGAAGATGTTGTGGTAGGAGCCGATCACCCACAGCGCGCCCGTGTCCTTGAGCACGCGGCGCGCTTCGGTCAGCCATTCGCGGGTGAAACGGTCATACTCGGCGAAACTGCCGAACTGGTCCCAAGCATCGTCGACAGCGTCGACCTTGGACTGGTCGGGACGGCGAAGCTCGTTCTTGAGCTGGAGATTGTAGGGCGGGTCGGCGAAGACGAGGTCGGCGGTGCCATCCGGCAGCGCCCGCATGCCTTGCACGCAGTCGCCCTCGATCACCCGATCCAATTCCACCCCAACCATGTGCCCACCGGTTATCAACAGAGTGGCGCACACTGATTCTTCGCGAGTCGCGCGTCAAGAGTCTTGTGAATCAAGATGTTAAACGGGAATCCTCAAGGGGCGGTGGATACAACATGTTGTGCACAGGAGCGAAAGAGCGCCGGTGATGGGCGCAGGGACCGTGGTGGTTTAGTGCATCGAGATGCTCGGGCGTGCCGTAGCCTTTGTTCCGGACCCAGCCATAGAGCGGGTGCGCTTCATGCAGCGCCGCCATCATGCGGTCGCGGGTGACCTTGGCGATGATCGAGGCGGCGGCGATGGAGACTGATTTGGCGTCGCCCTCGATAATTGTGTCGCATGGGCAGGGTAGCGCCGGCGCATCGTTGCCGTCGACCAGTGCGAAAGATGGCGCGAATTGCAGCCCGCGCACCGCGCGTGCCATCGCCATATGCGTCGCCTGGCGAATATTGATGAGATCGATCTCGTCGACGCTTGCCTCACCGACGCTAACGGCGATCGCCGCGAACATAATGTGGGCATAGAGTTCATCACGCCGTTCGGCATCGAACTGCTTTGAATCGTTGATACCCTTCGGAATCTTCCTTCGATCGAGGATCACCGCCGCCGCCACCACAGGCCCCGCCAACGGGCCGCGCCCGGCTTCGTCCACGCCGGCGATGGGACCGGGGCGAAGCTTCAGCACGCGCGATTCATAGATGTAGTGCGGCATCTCCTTAAGACTAGCAGGACGATTCGGTCCGAAAAGCGAACGTCGTGGAGTTATGCACACGCGATGCGTCAGGCCGCCTCGGTGAACCACAACGGTACGCCGTAGTCATAGGTGAGTTCCTCGCCGGGCGCGATGTCGCGCAGGGCGCGCATGCCCATCTCGTTGTCCTCGAAATGGCGCTCGATGGTCAGGTTCGGCGTGGCCGAGTGGTTGTAGAGCATCAAATAGCCGAGGCCGACGGCGCACTCGGTGCCGGGCGCACAGCTCTCCAAGGCCTCGCCCCATGCCATGGAATAGTCGTTCAGCGCCGGACATTCGGAATCCAAGAGTGCGATGGGCAGCACCGGCGAGCGCTCGACCACCTCGCCCTTGGGAATAGGCGCGGTCGCGATCACGCCGCGGCCTTTGCCGGGAATTTGTACGCAGGCGACCTTCTGCATGCGAATGCTCCATTTCCGTTCGCCGGCGCAAAATCCGACAGTGCCGCTCGTCTGTCGAGAGACTCCGGCGCGCGACGATGGCAGACTTCGCGTCCGATGTCCGACGACCAACCCACCCGCGCCGAGCTGATCGAAGCCCGCGACAGTATCAAGCGGCAGATCGAGATTCTGCAGTATCCGATCCGGTTCTACGACACATACCCAGAGG
>DATEZM010000048.1:0-3380 GCA_035255625.1 Rhizomicrobium sp.
CAATTCCCTCGCTGGCTGGGATCACAGGTGGTGTAATTTACGCAATGGACCTCAGCACTCATGCCATTCTCTGATGCGCAACTATGACGTTGTGGTTGTCGGCCTCGGCGCAATGGGCAGCGCTGCGTTGTATGCGCTCGCGCAGCGTGGTCGTAGGGTCATCGGGATCGACCGATTTGAACCGGGACATGATCTCGGGTCTTCGTATGGCGAGAGCCGGATCATACGCATGGCTTACTATGAAGACCCTGTCTATGTGCCTCTATTGCGATTGGCCTACGAGGCCTGGGGGCGGTTGGAGAGCCACACGGGCGAGCAACTTCTGACCATCACCGGAATACTTGAGGCCGGGGTCGAAGGCTCAGCGCTGGTAGAGGGGTCACTGCGCTCCGCGCTACAGCACGACATTCCTCATGAGATGCTCCTGCCTGCACAGGTGAACAGACGCTTCCCCGCATTTTCGATCCCGCCCGATTGGCATTGTGTCTTCCAGCCGGACGCCGGCATTCTGCAGCCCGAGAAGGCAATCAATATGTTCGTAAAGTCAGCGAGCCAACTCGGTGCGAGCGTCGCACTGGGCACGCGAGTTGACAGCGTGCTCCCGGTTGGCGAGCACGTTGAAGTTCAGCTCGAGTCCGGAGAGACCATTGAAGCGGGTTCCGCAGTGATCGCTGTCGGTCCGTGGATTCAGGATCTGGTTCCTGAGCTTGGCAGCAATATGAGGCTGACCCGTCAACCATTAATGTGGTTCGAACCCCTAGAAAGGCAATTGGTGCTTCCTCAGTGCATGCCTGTGTTCTTCTTCGACACTCCGGACGATCTCATCTATGGCTTTCCTGACTTTCGAGGCAGCGGCGTCAAGATCGGATCACACTTATCCGGCGGCGAACTGACGAGTGCCGATGAGATTCGGGCCGAGGTATCCGACGCAGAGAAGGCGCACCTCAAGCGCATGATGGCTCGGTACATCCCGGCAGCCGCAGGCCGTGTCCAGCAGACGCATGTGTGCATCTATACCCGCAGTACCGACGAGCATTTTGTGTTAGGTCTACACCCAAGCGCTTCCCAGATCGTTCTCGCCTCGCCGTGCTCGGGTCATGGTTTCAAATTTGCGAGTATTTTCGGAGAGATTCTTGCGGACCTCGCGATGAGCAGAGCAACCGACAAACCTATCGACTTCTTTCGACCAAATCGGCTCATCGGATGAAACGGAAGGCCTCGCCGATGATTCATCTGCCTGGGAAATTGAGGTGAACCTGCGGGGCACGGAGAACAAACTCGATCACCATCAAGCTCGCTGGGAGCAGGCATTCTCGTACGACAATTACTCCTGGGAAACAAACTGGATTGCGGAACTTACTCGAGCGGACACCTCGAAGGTCTGCTCGGACGGTCGCCCGAAGCGTTAGACTGAAAGATCGGCACTTCCTTCGAGAAAGTGTTGGCTCAGGGTCGGGTGCTCACCTGACTTCCATAGCTGCGTTCGGTGCACGACCCGATAGCGCAGCGGGCCTCCATCGGCGCGTTCGGCACGCTTAAGCGGGCGTTCGATACAGACGAATTCACATTCCAGCTGCTGCGCCGTGGCTCGTACGATCGCATAGCCATGGCCGCTAAGATCGAGAAAGGAGAGATGTGGCGCGAGTTCGGCTTCAGGCTGGCGCGGAACGCCTCGCCCAGCCGGTCGTGCTTGACCTTCCCGGCGAAGGCGCCGTGGCCGCCGAGCGAGGCGAAGCCCGCCATGGCATTGGCGCCAGAGCCGCCGGCGACCTCGCGGGTCTGCGACAGCGCCGCATGCAGGCGCACCGCGCGATGCTCGTCGACCAGTGTCATCACGCCCTTGGCGATGGCATGGTCGAGCAGGAACTGCTCGTCGACGGGGGCAAGCACGTCGACGATCGCATTGCCCAGGCCGGTGACGTCGAAGCTGTGCGCCATGAAACGAACCCCGCTATAATGGCGGTGAGTTAGAGGACGCCACGCATGTTCGCAAGCGCAGGCCGGGCCTTGGCCACGCTGTTCGACCGCGATTTCCTGGGGCTGCTGTTGTGGTCTCTGGTCCTGGCAGTGATTTTCTTCGTCGTGCTGTTCGTCGGCGTCGAATACGGGCTGCGGCAGCTTCCGACGCTGGGTTCACCCTGGGTCAATCGTTTCCTCGAACTGGCCGCGCCAATCGTGCTGCTGCTCTCCTTCGTTTTCCTCGGCGGGCCGGTCGCCGCCATCGTCGGCTCGTTGTTCCTCGACCGCATCGCGGCCAAGGTGGATGCGCGGTTCTACCCAGCCGATGCGCGTGCGCCGGGCACGCCGGTCGCGACGAGCATCGCCGAGTCGGTGAAGCTGATCGGGCTCGCCCTTCTCCTCAACGCGGCGCTGATCCCGGTCGATGTCGGCGTGCCGGGTCTGGCGGAAGTCGCGAGCGTGCTGGTCAATGGCTGGTTGCTGGGACGCGAGTTCTTCGAGCTGGCGTCGCTGCGGCACATCCCGCGGCAACAGAGCGACGCGCTGCGCCGCCGTCATGGTGGGAAGATCTATGCCGGCGGCCTCCTGATCGCGGCGCTGACGGCTATTCCCGGCCTCGATCTGATTGCGCCTTTTTTCGGCGCGGCTTTGATGGCACACCTGTTCAAGCGCGTGATCCATCTGGAAGACAAACGATGAGAAATTCGGTTTCCGTCCTGGCGCTGTGCGCTCTACTTGGCGCTTGTGCGTCGCCGCAAAGGGGGCCGGCGCCCGTTGTGTTGCCGCCCGCGCCACCGGCCGGGGAGCCGGCGGGAACAACCGGCCTGCACGAGGCCGACCTTAGGGTACAGTTCGGCCAGCCTTCCTTCGTCCGCCATGACGGCACCGGGCAGATCTGGCGCTTCGATGGCGCCGGCTGCAAAGCCTATTTCTTCCTCTACTCGCGCGACGGCAACACGGCGGTGTGGCATGTCGAGACGGCGCCGCGCGGCGCGGCCATAGCGGCCGACGAGACCTGCCTCAACGCCTTGCGCGCGCGCGTCGCGCCGCCGCCGCGACCGGTTTCCTGAGCAGTTCGCCTTCTTTCGTCTTGTCTTTGTAGCGGCAGAGATCGCGCACCACACAGGTCGGGCAGAGCGGCTTGCGTGCGATGCAGGTATAGCGTCCGTGCAGGATCAGCCAGTGATGGGCGTGCAGCTTGTACTTGTCCGGTACGACCTTCTCGAGCTTCAGCTCGACGGCGAGCACATTCTTGCCTGGCGCAAGTCCGGTTCGGTTCGAGACACGGAAGATGTGCGTATCTACAGCGATGGTCTTCTGGCCGAAGGCGACGTTGAGCACGACATTGGCGGTCTTGCGCCCGGCGCCAGGCAGCGCTTCCAATTCCTCGCGAGTCTGCGGCACCTCGCCGTGATGCTTCT
>DATEZM010000049.1:0-8525 GCA_035255625.1 Rhizomicrobium sp.
CGGTCGCACGACGTGTTGCGAGGACGAGACACCCGGGGGCAGTCCGAGAGCCCCGGTCGCGATGATGCCGAGGTCACCGGAAAACGAATCAGATGCCGTGAAGGCTCCCACGTGAACACCATCGCCGCAGACCCGAACGACCTCCTCCTCCACGGTCGTTACTCCCAGCTGTCGATTCGCTTCTCTCACGTAGGACACGACTTGATCGGGGTCGAGCCACGCGTCTCCAGCGATGTGGCTGGAGCTCGAATCCATGGGAATTGCCAAAGATGAGGCGGAATTACTGGCGGAACTGGCGGCCCGCGATGCCCGCGACGGCTCCCGCGCGATATCCCCCATGAAGAAGGCCGCCGACGCCTTCTTGCTCGACACCACGGACTTGGATATAGACGCCGCGTTCGCGGCAGCCCTCGCTTTGGTATCCCCGAAGATCGAGGACGCGCTCAAGGACCGCCCCAGGGGTTAGGAGACCCGGCGGCCTCACCGAGCCACCCGAACTTGACCGACAATCCAACCGCCCAAGCGGAGCCATATCCCCGCGGGAAGTCCATCGGCCGGCAAGGCCGTTCGGCATGACGTACGAACTGGAAATATATCGAATGGCTCGCCACGCGACCGCAACCAAAGTCAGAGACGAATCCATCGCCACGCCCAGCCGCGACGACTTCGCGGCCATGCTCGAAGCCAGCTTCGAGACGCAATCGCCGCAGGAAGGCGCCGTCATCACCGGCACCGTCGTCGGGATTGAGAACGATTTCGCCGTCGTCGATGTCGGTCTGAAGACCGAAGGGCGCGTGAGCCTCAAGGAATTCTCGATGCCCGGCATGCCGGTCAGCGTGAAGATCGGCGACCAGGTCGAGGTCTATCTCGAGCGCGTCGAGAACGCGCTGGGCGAAGCCGTCCTGTCGCGTGACAAGGCTCGCCGCGAGGAAAGCTGGATCAAGCTCGAACGTGCTTTCAACGAACAGACCCGCGTCACCGGCGTGATCTTCGGCCGCGTCAAGGGCGGCTTCACGGTCGATCTCGACGGCGCTGTTGCGTTCCTGCCCGGCAGCCAGGTCGATGTCCGCCCGATGCGCGATGTCGGTCCGCTGATGAACCAGCCACAGCCATTCCAGATCCTCAAGATGGATCGCCGCCGCGGCAACATCGTGGTCTCGCGCCGTGCTGTGCTCGAAGAGCGCCGCGCCGAGGAGCGCACCAGCCTCGTTGCCAGCCTGCAGGAGAAGCAGTTGGTCGAAGGCGTGGTCAAGAACATCACCGACTACGGCGCCTTCGTCGATCTCGGTGGCGTCGACGGCCTGCTGCACGTCACCGACATCGCCTGGCGCCGCGTCAGCCATCCGACCGAGGTACTCAGCGTTGGCCAGACCGTCACGGTGCAGATCATCAAGATCAACCACGAGACGCAGCGCATCAGCCTGGGCATGAAGCAGCTGCAGACCGATCCGTGGGAAGGCGTCGCCGTCAAATATCCGCCGGGCGCCAAGTTCAAGGGCAAGGTCACCAACGTCACCGACTACGGCGCCTTCGTGGAGCTGGAGCCGGGCGTCGAAGGTCTCGTCCACGTGTCCGAAATGTCGTGGGTCAAGAAGAACGTCGCGCCGTCCAAGATCGTCATTCCCGGCACCGAAGTCGAAGTGCAGGTGCTGGAGGTCGATTCCAACAAGCGCCGCATCAGCCTCGGCCTCAAACAGACCCAGGACAATCCCTGGGAGACCTTCACGCGCGACCATCCGGTGGGCAGCAAGATCGAGGGCGAGATCAAGTCGATCACCGAGTTCGGCCTGTTCGTCGGCGTCGGCAACGACATCGACGGCCTGGTGCATCTCTCCGATCTCTCCTGGTCCAAGGCCGGCGAGGAAGCGGTCAAGGACTATCTGGTCGGCCAAACCGTCGAGGCCAAGGTGCTCGACGTCGATTCCGAGAAGGAACGCGTCAGCCTCGGCATCAAGCAGCTTGGCAACGATCCGATCGAGAAGGCAGGCGCCGGCGGCGGCGCGCTGCGCAAGAACCAGGTCGTCACCGTCACCGTCACGGAAGTGAACGACGGCGGCATCGAGGTCCAGCTCGCCGACGGGGTGAAGGCCTTCGTCCGCAGAAACGATCTGGCGCGCGACCGCAACGACCAGCGTCCCGAGCGTTTCCAGGTCGGCAACAAGATCGACGTCCTCGTCACCCAGGTCGACAAGTCGAGCCGCAAGATCTCGGTCTCGATCAAGGCGCGCGAGATATCGGAAGAGAAAGAAGCCGTGGCGCAATACGGTTCGTCCGACTCCGGCGCCAGCCTCGGCGACATCCTCGGCGCAGCGCTGAAGAAGCGCGGCGGCAAGAAGGGAGACAAGGAAGACAAGGAAGATGAAGAGTAGTCCTTCCCGACATCCAACTGGAAAAAGGCGCGGCGCGAGTCGCGCCTTTTTCTTTTATGGGTGGTCCCGAATACTTATCCAACAGCGCCGAGGCTGCCTTATGATGGTAGCCATGGGACAGATCGAACGTCATCGCGCACATCTGCCGCTTCTGTCGAGTCGCTGCGAAACGCGTGAAATCGAGCGAGGAGTCGAAAACAATTATCTTGCCGAAAGTCTCTCAACTCATTGTTTCATATAGAGTCTCTTGAAAGCGGCGCCGAACTCGGCGCGACGTTCAGATGGACGCCGCAGGGCGGATACGTGCCGGTCGACCGGCGCGTCTTCCGCAAACGCTGGCTCCTGCCATTCTGCTGACAGAACCCTGGCAGGAGCGCTTCTGTACAGTCACTCTCCAAGAAGGAGGGTTCTATGAGATTCGCATCCATGGCTGCGGGATTCCTGCTCGCCACTGCCATCACCATCGGTGCCGCGGCCGAACCGTCGACGCGGGACTATGTGGAATTCAACGTCCACGACATCGCGCGCGCCAAGGCGTTCTATCACGCGGTGTTCGGCTGGAATTTCACAGACTACGGCCCGGCCTATGCGAGCTTCGATGACGGTCGCATCGGCGGCGGTTTCACGACCGATGGCACACCGCATCCCGGCGGACCGTTGGTGGTGTTCTATGCCGCCGATCTCGACGCCACGCTGGCGAAGGTGAAGACTGCGGGCGGCGTAATCGTGGAGCGCCCCTTTGCCTTTTCGGGTGGCCGCCGCTTCCACTTCACCGATCCCGACGGCACCGAAGTCGCCGTGTGGTCCGAGAAATAGGAGACTGCCATGCCGCACGATCCCGCGCGCCTGCGCAAGGTTCTGGAATCCGCCGCGCCCGCCAATATCGATTGGCGCTTCCGTCCGATGTTCGGCGGCATTGGCGTTTATGCCAACGACAAGATGTGCATGTCTCTGTCCGATGTCGGGTTGGCCGTGAAGCTTGCATCTGGCGATCAGGAGACGCTGCTCGAGCACAAAGGCGCAAAACGGTTGCAGTACGAACCTTCCATGCCGCCCAGCAAGAGCTACATCGTGGTGCCCGACACGATGCTGTCCGACCGTAAGGAACTTGGCCATTGGCTGGCGCTTTCCGCCGGGCATGTCGCGGCCGCACCCGCAGCAAAGCCGCGCCGACGATCGCGAAAAATGTGTGCGGTTTAACGCTGCGTTATCCTCGCCCTAGGTAACCTTGGGAAGCGTTGCCGGGGGTTAGCAATTCGTGAACGCGACTGCCCAGACTCCTGCGGCCGCTTCGCGCGATCGCAGCACACCGCAATTCCTGGCGCTTCTGGCGCTCGCGATATTCGCCTCGACCTGGGCCTGCGTCGCGCTGGTCGCGCATTCCGGCCGCATCTCGCCGCTATGGATCAGCAATGCGATCTTGCTCGGCTACTTGCTCAAGCATCCGACGCGGCGATGGGCCGATATGCTGCCGGTCGCCGCGCTCGCCGCGGTCGCAGCCGACGTCATCACAGGCGATACGGCGGCCAGCGCTCTCGGCTTTTGTACTGCGAACCTGTGCGAGGTTCTGATCGTAGCGGTGCCACTGCGCTGGCTCGGTTTCGACCGCGTGTTCGCCCGCACGGAAGTACTGCTTGTCTTTTACGGTCTCACCATCGCGGCCTGCGCCGCCTCAGCGCTTTTGACGGCGACTGCGATGTACCTTTCGAATGGAACACCGTTGCTCTCGACCGTCGGAAGCTGGTTCGGAGCTGACGCGCTGGGCTTGAGCCTGCTGGTGCCGTTCTTCATGTGCGTCCGCAAGGAGGACTTCAAGGCCATGTTCGCGCAGGGCGAGCGCCTGGGTACCTTCGTGCTGCTCAGCCTCGTCTTCCTCGTCGGGTATGTCTGTTACGCCCTGCCGGGCTGGACCCCGAGTTTCCTCTACTTCCCCGTCCTGATCTTGCTCACCTTCCGGCGTGGGTTTGCCGGCGGCGCAATCGGGCTCTTCCTGGCGATGGCGATTTCGTTCTACCTGGCGCTCGGTCATCATGTCGCGAATGCGCTCGCCCATCATTCCGTGACCGAGCGCATCGCCATTATCCAGCTCTACTATGCCGTGATCGGCTTCACGGTCGTCCTGGCGGGAGCGGCGTTGGACGAGCGGCGCGCGCTCGAACGCAGCCTTGCGCTCTCGGCACAGCGGGCCGAGGCCACGCGCGAGGAAGCCCTGATCGCCAAGGAAATGTCGGAGAAGGCGAGCAGCGCCAAGTCATCCTTCCTGGCCAATATGAGCCATGAGCTGCGCACGCCACTGAACGCCGTGCTTGGGTTCTCCGAGATCATCGTCAACCAGATGTATGGGCCGTCCGGCGACGTGCGCTACCGCGACTATGCCGGCCTCATTCACAGCGCCGGCCGCCATCTGCTCGATCTGATCAGCGATATTCTCGACATGTCGAAGATCGAGGCCGGCAAGCTCGAACTCAATCGCGAGCGGGTGAACACTGCGGCCCTTATGCGCGAATGCATCGAATTGGTCGGAGAGCGTGCCTTTGCCGCCGGTGTTCAGCTCGACACGCGCGAAGCGCTCGTGCCGGTCTTCCTCAGTGCCGACCGGCGTGCGCTCAAGCAGATATTGCTAAACCTCCTGTCGAACGCCATCAAGTTCACGCCGCAGGGCGGGATGGTAGCCCTTGGCGTGAGCGACGAGGGGGCAATGTGCCGCTTGTACGTGTCCGACACCGGGATTGGCATTGCTCAAGGCGAGATCGACCGGCTCGGCAATCCATTCGTCCAGCTCACCGGCAAGTATGCCGGTACGGGCTTGGGATTGGCGCTGGTCCGTGGCTTGGCAGAGCTCCATGGCGGAAATATGCGGATCCACAGCATTGAAGGGCAGGGCACAACAGTCACGATTCTATTGCCGCTAAAGGCAACAGAGGCCGGCGCCCTGGCCGCCTGACCCTCCTAAGAGCGCTCTCAAGTGGCTTGGGACGCTCAAACCAGGACCGGGACTCGGGGAACTTCGCCACAATTCGAAAAAAGTGCTGCGCTTTCAGGGGCTTCGATTGACTCCTGTCGAGGAATTGTCACAGTTAACCGGCCGGAGCGGGGGAGTCTGCATTCTGGCGTTTCCCTCGGGGGCAGGGATGATCAAGTCCGAACTGGTTGCAAGGCTTACCGGGCGCTATCCGCATCTGTACCATCGCGATATCGAGCGCATTGTCTCGACAATGCTCGACGAGATCACCCGCGCACTCGCATCCGGCCATCGAGTGGAATTGCGGGGTTTTGGAGCTTTCTCCGTCAAGGTGCGGCCGGCACGGCAGGGGCGCAATCCGCGCACCGGAGAGCCTGTGTCCGTCGAAGAAAAGCGCGCGCCTTTTTTCCGGACTGGCAAGGAATTGCGCGAGCGCCTGAACAACGGCGACGGGCGCGTGGAATAGAGACTGTATCTAGGCCATTCTAGGCGCATGCGGCTCACCACTTGGATATTCGGCATTCCGCTTGCCCTGGTCGCGGTGTGGATCGCGCTTGCCAACCGCGCGCCGGTGATCGTGAGCCTCGACCCGTTCTCGCAGGACAGCCCGGCGATATCGCTGGAAATGCCGCTCTATCTCCTGCTGTTCGCTGCTGTATTGATCGGCGTCCTGCTGGGAGGGTTCGCCATCGGTTTTCGCCGGGTTGCGCGCCGCGGTGCCGAATTGGCCGACGCAGCCTCGGTGCGGGCAGCAACACTCTTGCCGCAGCGCCTGCGCAAGCCTAAGAGCCCGCCGCAATGAGCCCGTCGCGATTCGCAAACTCGGTCTTTGTCGCGCTCGATACGCCCGATGTCGAGCATGCGCTCGCATTGGCGCGCCAGGTGCGGCCCTACGTCGGCGGATTGAAGATAGGCCTCGAATTTTACACCTCTTGCGGCCCCGAAGGCGTGCGCAAGATCGTGCAGACCGGTCTGCCGGTGTTTGCCGACGTGAAATTTCACGACATTCCCAACACCGTTGCCGCCGCCTCGCGCGAATTGGCGCGCCTGGGTATCCAGCTGTTCAACATCCACGCCTCGGGTGGCGAGCGCATGATGCGCGATGCCGCCGCGGCGGCCCGCGCTGTCGATCCGCAGGTCAAGGTTCTCGGCGTCACCGCGCTGACCAGCCTCGACGATGCCGTGCTGGAATCGGTCGGCCAGCGCGGACCAGCAGTCGAGCAGGTCGTAAGGCTCGCGCGCCTCGCCAAGCAAGCGACGCTAGACGGCGTTGTCTGTTCGGCGCACGAGATCGGACAGCTGCGCGATGCCGTCGGCGCCGATTTCATCTTACTCACGCCCGGCATCCGGCCTGTTGGAGCCGATCTCGCCGACCAGAAGCGGGTCATGACGCCGTCGGAAGCCCGCCGCGCTGGCGCCGATATCCTGGTCGTCGGCCGCCCGATCACCGCGGCACCCGATCCAGCCGCGGCAGCGCGCGCCATCGCCGAAGAATTGGCCGAAGCAGCCCTTTAAGCAGAGACGGCAGGTTTCCTTGATTGCGTGGCCGCGGCAGGTCATAAGGCCCGTCCCATGACGATCCAGGTGAAGATCTGCGGCATCAACTCGGCGGAAGCGGCCGATGCGGCCGTGCGGGCGGGCGCCGAGTTTGTGGGGCTCAACTTCCACCCAAAATCGCCCCGCTATCTCGTGCCGGAGCAGGCGCAAAGCCTCGCCGACTGCATGCGCGGACGCACCAAACTTGTGGCGGTGACCGTGGACCTGGGCGACGAGATGTTGGCCGGCGTACTGGCGATGGCGCGGCCGGACTATGTGCAGCTGCATGGCACCGAGACGACGGCGCGCGTCGCTTACGTCCGCAGCCGGTTCGGCGTGCCGGTGATAAAGGCGCTGGCGGTGGCCGAGCCTTCCGATCTTGCCGATCTTGCCGCATATGAAGAATCCGCCGACATGATGCTGTTCGACGCGCGGCCGCCAGCGGGCGCCGATCGCACCGGCGGCCATGGCGCGGCGTTCGACTGGCAGATCCTGCGCGGACGCAAATTCGCGCGGCCTTGGTTGCTCTCTGGCGGCCTGACGCCGGACAATGTTGCGCGCGCCATCGCGGTCGGCGGTGCGCATGGGGTGGACGTCTCCTCGGGCGTCGAGATCGCGCCTGGCGTCAAGAGCGCCGAGCGCATCGAGGCCTTCGTGCGCGCTGCGCGCAGTGCTTCGGTCGGAGCGGCGGCATGAGCCATCCCAACACATACCGTGCGGGTCCTGACGCCAAGGGCCATTTCGGCGCCTATGGCGGTCGCTTCGTCGCGGAGACCTTGATGCCAAACGTTCTGGCGCTGGAGAAATCCTACGAGGAAGCCAAACGCGATCCCGCCTTCCACGCCGAATTGTCGTCCATGCTCAAGCACTACGTCGGGCGCGAAAGTCCACTCTACTTCGCCGAGCGCCTGACGCAGCATCTCCGTGGGGCGAAGATCTATCTTAAGCGCGAAGACCTCAATCACACCGGCGCGCATAAGATCAACAATTGCCTCGGCCAGATCCTGCTCGCGCGCCGCATGGGCAAGACGCGCATCATCGCCGAGACCGGCGCCGGGCAACACGGTGTCGCGACCGCGACCGTCGCCGCACGCTTCGGACTGCCTTGTGTCGTCTATATGGGCGAGGTCGATATCGAGCGGCAGAAGCCGAATGTCTTCCGCATGCGCCTGCTGGGCGCGGAGGTGCGCGCCGTCTCGTCTGGATCGCGCACGCTCAAGGATGCGATGAACGAGGCGCTGCGCGACTGGGTCGCCAATCCCTACGACACCTTCTACATCATCGGCTCGGCCGCCGGTCCGCATCCCTATCCCGCCATGGTGCGCGATTTTCAGACCGTGATCGGCAACGAGACCAGGGCGCAGATGAAGGGTGCCGAGGGCCGGCTTCCCGATCTCGTCGCGGCGTGCGTTGGCGGTGGCTCCAACGCCATCGGCATGTTCCATCCCTTCCTCGACGATCCCGATGTCGAGCTTCACGGCGTCGAAGCGGCTGGCGAGGGCACTGAGACCGAACACCATGCTGCAACGCTGACCAAGGGCACGCCAGGTGTGCTGCATGGCGCACGCTCGTATCTCCTGCAGGATGGGGACGGGCAAATTCTCGAAGCGCATTCGATTTCCGCCGGTCTGGATTATCCCGGCGTCGGCCCCGAGCAT
>DATEZM010000050.1:0-5463 GCA_035255625.1 Rhizomicrobium sp.
CCGACAGGCGGTCTACGCCAGGCATGGACGGTACGGCCTCGCGTCGTTTCTCGCCGTCCAGGACAAAGATTGGCCAGATGAAATCCGACGCCGAAAGCCTGTTCTCGGCAACAAGCTTTCGTGTCCAGTCGTGCCGGCGCAAGCGGCGCATGCGAAGAGCGGGGTAGGCAGCCGTCATGCGCCTGTCTTGCCAAGCCGGACGCCTGCTGGCAAGGCGGTCGGCCTTTGCGGAGGGGCGTAAACCGGGATAATCCTGCGCCAAACGGAAGGTGCGCGATGTCCAAAACGCTGGCTGTGCTTGCGACGATCATGGCGTTTGCCGCGCCCGCTTTGGCCGACGCGCCGCCGTCGCATTTGGACGTGACGCCGCTCGTCCAAGCCGACGTCGATTTCTACCTTGCGATCAAACGTGCCGGGGCCGACTGCGTGAACCACGCGTCGGGCGCGGACAGGGAGGCGCTCGACATCATGCGCAAGAACCACGGCGTGCTGAAAATGCCGGCCATGCCCGATATAAAGGGCAATCCGACGCCGCAACAGCTTGCCTATCTGCAGAAGAATATGGCGGCGATTTCCGCCCAGGCCAGCCGGAACAGCGCGATCGAGACGCGCGCAGCCGCGTTGTCGTCCTGCGACGAGGCCATCGCGCAAAAGCGCGGCGTCAAACCGCGCTACGATGCGCTGCGTGGCGTCATCGAATCCGCGGTGCCGATGAACGAAGGTGCGGTGGGAAGTTGCGGCGGTGATTGCGGTGCGGCCAACCCGACCGCCGCTCAACGCGCGCTCTGGAAACGCGAAGAAGACGTCATGAACGCAGACCGCACGCTGCTGAAGCCGCATGCCGACGAGATCCGCAAGCTTCAGAAGACACTGATGTCGGCTATGGGAATATAAGATGGATTTCGAACTCAACGAGGACCAGCGCGCCGTCGAAGATGCGGCGCGGCGCTTCGCCAGAGAGAAGCTGGCGCCCTTCGCTGCCCAGTGGGATGCCGACGAGTTTTTCCCGGTCGATGCGCTGCGCGCGGCGGCAGCACTTGGCTTCGCGGGCATCTATGTGAAGAGCGACGTAGGGGGCTCGGAGATGAGCCGGCTCGACGCGGCAATCATCATGGAGGAGCTCTCGGCGGGCTGCACGTCGACGGCAGCATTCCTCTCTATTCATAACATGGCGTCATGGATGATCGATCGCTTCGGAAGCGACGAGCAACGCCGCCGCTTCCTGCCCAAGATGACGACCATGGACAGGATCGCGAGCTATTGCCTGACTGAACCCAGCTCCGGGTCGGACGCCGCAAGCCTGAGGACGCGGGCCGTCAAGGATGGCGACCACTATGTCCTAGACGGAAGCAAGGCGTTCATTTCCGGCGCCGGTGTCTCGGATGTTTACGTCTGCATGGTGCGGACCGGGGAGGATGGGCCCAAAGGTGTCTCCTGCGTGGTCGTCGAAAAGGGCACGCCAGGTCTTTCGTTTGGAAAGAAGGAACGAAAAATGGGTTGGAACAGTCAGCCCACGGCTCAGGTGATCTTCGAAGATTGCCGGGTGCCGGTCGCCAATCGCATCGGCGGTGAGGGTGATGGGTTCCGCATCGCGATGATGGGGCTGGACGGAGGACGTATCAATATCGGCGCCTGCTCGGTCGGCACGGCACGCGCAGCCCTCGAAGAAGCGCTGGCATATGCCAGGGATCGCAAGCAATTTGGTCGCGCGATCGCAGACTTCCAGTCCTCGCAGTTCAAGGTCGCGGATATGGCGACTGAGCTGGAGGCCGCTAGGCTGTTGATCCGCAGCGCGGCCGCGGCGCTGGACAGACGTGACCCAGCGGCGACCAAGCTCTGCGCCATGGCCAAGCGTTTCGCAACGGACGCAGGGTTCAAAATCGCCAATGATGCGCTGCAGCTCCATGGCGGCTACGGCTATCTCAAGGATTTTCCGGCCGAGCGGCATGTCCGGGATCTGCGCGTTCATCAGATTTTGGAAGGTACCAACGAGATCATGCGCGTGATCGTGGCCCGTGAGCTTTCGCGGCAATAAGTTTTCTCCGGGGAACCATTTTTTACGGCCTTTTAAGAAATCGCTCTTACTCTCGCCCACATAACCAAAGGTGGGCTTCCGCGAAACGTGGAAGGATGACGATGACAGCATTTACGAAGCCGCAAACCGCGGTGCTCGAGAGCGCGCGTGTGGAGGCCAAGTATTATCTGGAGACGCTGAACCTCGTGGAGCGCCTGCATCGGCAATTGCTCGATGTCATCAAGGATGAGCTCGATCGCCGTGACGAGCGCGAGATCAACAGCGTCCAGGCACTCCTCCTGTTCAACGTCGGTGATCAGGAACTGACCGCCGGTGAGTTGCGCACGCGGGGCCACTATCTCGGTTCAAACGTGTCTTACAATCTCAAAAAACTGGTCGAGTCCGGCTACATTCACCACGAACGTTCGGACGCAGATCGCCGTTCGGTTCTGGTGCGCCTGACCCGCAAAGGGGAGGCCGTTCGGGATATGCTGCGCGAGTTGTTCGAGCGCCATCTGGGTTCGCTGAACGCTGTCGGAAACGTTGCGGCGAGCGATCTCGACCAATTAAACGTTACTTTGAAGCGCCTGGAGCGCTTCTGGATCGACCAGGTACGCTTCCGACTTTAGTGCGCTTACCTTTGCGTAAGAGAACCAGTCGGGCGTGTCTGCGCCTGCAAACACCGTTATCATTCGCCTTTTCATTTCGTTGATCCATATCAACGCGATAGAGCCGTCTGCGGAACACGTTTGCCCGCGGATGCGGGGCCCGTCATGTGACAAAAGGCATAGGCCTTGCCGATTGGATTGGAGTATCTTCTGCGCCGGTTGAATTCGGCCGGGATCGGCCCCAGATCAGGTTGGACGGGTCAGCAACTATGGCATTTCCCTATCTCAGCCGCTTCCGCGAGGCACTGGTCGGCCTGAGGCGGGAAGGTCGCTACCGGGTCTTCGCCGACATCGTGCGCCAGCGCGGCGACTATCCGAAAGCCGATTTCTACGCTGGCACGGATATGCGTCCGATTACGGTGTGGTGCAGCAACGACTACCTCTGTATGGGGCAGCATCCGGTCGTGCTGAAAGCAATGCACGAGGCGATCGATGCGGCGGGCGCGGGCGCGGGCGGTACGCGCAACATTTCCGGCACCACACACTACCATGTTGAACTCGAGCGCGAACTCGCGGATCTCCACGGTAAGGAGGCCGCACTGCTCTTTACTTCCGGCTACATTTCTAACGACGCCACATTGGCGACGCTCGGCAAGGTTTTGCCAGGTCTCATCGTGTTTTCCGACGAACTCAACCATGCATCGATGATCGAAGGGATCAAGCATGGCGGTATGCCGAAACACCTGTTCCGCCACAATGATCTGGCGCACCTCGAGTCGCTTCTTGCCGCGGCCGACCAATCAGCTCCGAAGCTGATAGCCTTTGAGTCCGTCTATTCGATGGATGGCGATTTCGGGAAGATCGCCGAAATTTGCGATTTGGCCGACAAGTACGGAGCGATGACCTATCTCGACGAAGTGCATGGCGTCGGCCTTTACGGCCCGCGTGGCGCCGGTGTCGCGGCGCGTGATGGCGTCATGCACCGCGTCGACATAGTTGAAGGCACGCTCGCCAAGGCGTTTGGTGTCATGGGCGGCTACATCGCGGCATCGCCTGAGCTCGTAGACTGCATCAGGTCTTTTGCGCCCGGTTTCATCTTTACGACGTCACTTGCTCCGGCGATAGCTGCGGGTGTTCTTGCCAGTATACGTCATCTGAAGACGAGCGAAGTCGAGCGTAGCCACCTGCATGAAAGAGCAGCTAGGCTCAAACGTCTGTTGTCGGAAGCGGGTCTTCCGGTCACGGACTCCCCGAGCCACATCGTTCCGGTATTTGTAGGTGACGCGGCCTTGTGCAAATCCGTATCGGACGCGCTGCTCAGCGATCACGCGATCTACGTGCAGCCGATCAATTTCCCGACTGTCCCGCGCGGCACAGAACGGCTGCGCTTCACGCCATCGCCGATGCACAGTGACGAGATGATGAACGATCTGGTGCGCGCACTGGATGCCGTATGGACCGCGCACCGGTTGCAGCGCGCCGCCTGATGCCGCCGAAGAACGGCGAGATCATGCCGGATTTGCCGCGCAGGGCGCTATCGTCAAAAAAAGTGGGAGCCATTGACCTGAAAACGGAGACCGAATCATGCCGCGTGGGCCCGCGGGCGGGTCACCGTCCGGCGCCGCGCTGCGCAAACCCAGATACGCCTAGCAGAAAAAGGAAGTCGGCGCTTATCCGCGGCGCCGGGCCTTCGGCGGAGCAGTGCGCCCCAAGCCGATCTTCTTTGCGAATTCGGATCGCTTGGCTGCATAGTTGGCGGCGACCATCGGATAGTCGGCTGACAAGCCCCACTTGGTGCGATACTGGTCTGGCGTGAGCTTGAAACGCGAGCGCAGATAGCGCTTGAGCATCTTCAGCTTTTTCCCATCCTCCAAGCAAACCAGATAGTCCGGCGTGATGGACTTCTTCACCGGGATTGCCGGCTTCTGGGACGTGACGAAGTCTATGCCTTCGATACCCGACAGCCCGCCAAGCGTTGCATGAACGCTTTTGATCATCGCTGGAAGATCGCTGACCGCGACCGGATTGTTACTAACATAGGCGGCTACGATGTCACTGGCGAGCTTCAGAATTTCTTCAGTGCGCCCGGTGGCGCTGTCTCCATTACTCATGGCACACACCCTCAACTCATGGGTTACACAGATACTATTGTATTGCGTTGTTCTTCGCTCGGAATCAACACAAACTATTCCATTTGAGCGTGCGTGAATTGTGTACTTAGTGTTACCCTTCGATTTGCCTTGGTCGCACCTTCCATTTCCAAGGCTCTTCCAGCTTTGTGGCTGCGTGGCTCCGTTCGAGATTTGATAGGGCTGTTCCGCGAATTTGCCGGGCGAAACTCCTGGCACGGCTCCTGGCGGCGGAGACCCGGTTGGCCGCCTCGCGTCATATAATTGGGATATCCGGGGCAATCTGGCGCTAGATTTGGTAAAGCGATAGGGGTATTCAGCCGCCTCCTGGGGGGTGACGGGCCCAATAGTTGTTAGAGGTTGAGATGGTGGCTTCGGCCGGTACTGATGGCGTTGCAATCGCGAGCTTCTTCTCAAGGACGCTGGCCGCCAGTGATCCCGAAGTGGCAGGCGCCGTCGCGCAGGAGCTTGGCCGGCAGCGTGAAAAAATCGAGCTGATCGCCTCCGAGAACATCGTTTCGCGCGCTGTCCTGGAGGCGCAAGGGTCGGTGCTGACCAACAAATATGCCGAGGGCTATCCGGGACGGCGGTATTACGGCGGCTGCGAATTTGTCGATATCGCGGAAGAACTGGCGGTCGATCGCGCGAAGCTCCTTTTCGATTGCTCGTTCGCAAACGTCCAGCCCCACTCTGGCGCGCAAGCAAACCAAGC
>DATEZM010000051.1:0-3239 GCA_035255625.1 Rhizomicrobium sp.
ATCACCGACGCCGGCGGCGAAGCGATCGCCAATGGCGCCTCGGTCAGCGACGATGCGGGTGTCGATCACCTCGTCAAGCAGACGATGGACAAATGGGGCCGGGTCGACA
Organism: Rhizomicrobium sp.; assembly: GCA_035255625.1. Taxonomy (GTDB): domain Bacteria; phylum Pseudomonadota; class Alphaproteobacteria; order Micropepsales; family Micropepsaceae; genus Rhizomicrobium. Next base: position 110 of record DATEZM010000051.1, read on the forward strand.
TTCTTGTCGCCAACGCCGGCATCCTGCGCGACAAAAGCTTCTCCAAGATGGAGATGAAGGATTTCGACGCCGTCATGGCCGTGCATCTGATGGGCACCGTCAAGCCGTGCAAGGCGTTATGGGAGATCTTCAAGAAGCAGCAATATGGACGCATCGTCGTGACGACGTCGTCGACCGGGCTTTACGGCAATTTCGGCCAGACCAATTATGGCGCGGCGAAGCTCAGCCTGATCGGCTTCATGAACACGCTGAAACTCGAGGGCGCCAAGGACAACATCAAGGTCAACGCGATCTGCCCCGTCGCCGGTACGCGCATGACTGAAAATCTGATGCCGCCGAACATCATCGCCATGCTGAAGCCCGAATTTGTCACGCCGGCCGTGGTCTATCTGGTGAGCGAGGATGCTCCGACAGGCACCATCTTGACCGCGGCGGCCGGCGTGTTCGCCGCGGCACAGATCGTGGAGACCGATGGCGTCAATCTTGGCCACAACGCCACCGCCGATGATGTTGCGGCGAACATCGCCAAGATCACCGATTTCTCGACAGCCAAGCACTACAACCAGGGCGGCGAGCAGAGCCAGAAATTCTTCGCGCGCGTCCAGGATAAACCGGTCGTCGGCTGACGCCCGAGCCGCGAGGTTTGCAAAGGAGCCGCGCGCAGGCTCCGCGCCTTTGTTTTTGCGCCCGCGACGCTATGCTGGAGCCGTGATCATCGGTATCGACCATATCGCCATCATGGTGCGCGACTTCGACGCGACAGTCGCGGGCTACACCGCGATCTTCGGTCGCTCTCCCAACTGGTTCGGCTTCATGCCGGGCGGGCGACATGCCTGGTTTCAGTTCGGAAACGCAGCGCTCGACATCATCGGCACATATGGCGAGGGACCCGAGGCCGATGCTTCGCGCGCTGAGATCGCGCAGTTCGGCGATGCCATCTGGGGTCTCGGATTCTCGGTCCCCGATCTCGATGCGGCGACGAAGCTGTTCGAGCGCCGCGCCCTCGCCTTCCTTCCGCGCCACACCACACGAACAAAGAATGCTGATGGCGTAGAACGGTCATGGGAAGTGGCCGTGATGAAACGTAAAAGCGCCAACGGAGTCGCTCTGTTTCTGGTGGAGAACAAACCGGGCGTTGAGCGGTGGCCGGTTCCGAAAGCCACAGTCGCGGACGACGAAGTGGTCAGTGAACTCGATCATGTCGTAATTCGCACCGCCGACGCCGAACGCGCGGTTGCGCTCTATGGCGGCCGGCTTGGTCTTGATCTCAGGCTCGATCGCACCAACGTGCAATGGGGTGCGCGGCAATTGTTCTTCCGCTGCGGCAGTGCGGTGGTAGAGATCGGTGCGACGCTCGACGCGCCAGCAAGCAATACGAAGGATTCTTTCGGCGGACTCGCCTGGCGTGTTCGCGATCCCGCAGCCGCGCGAGCACGGATTGCTGCCGCCGGCCTCGATGTCTCCGAGGTGCGTCAGGGACGCAAACCCGGCACGCAAGTGTTCACGGTGCGCAGTGGCACCGGCGGCATCCCGACATTAATGCTGTCGGGCAACGAGACGCCGTCCGTTTCATAACAAAGGAGATCGCCGATGAAGGTCGAGAACGCCGTCTATCCGACACGGGAACGCCTCGAACAACTGATGGGGATCGCCTCGGATGAACCGATCGTCATGCTCAACCTGCTCAGATTCCGCGCCAGGGCCGCCTATGCCGACAGCCGGCCGACAACGCTGACGGGGCGCGAGGCTTATATGCTGTACGGCGCGCCGATGCAGAACTTCGTAGAGAAGAACGGCGGCAAGTTCATGTTTTCGGGCTCGATCTCATCGCTGGTGATCGGCGAGGTCGAAGACATGTGGGATGCCTGCGCCCTCGTCGAATACCCCTCGGCAGCAGCTTTTGCCCGGATCGCGATGTCGTCCGAAGTGGCGGAGATCGGCGTCCACCGCTCCGCCGGTCTCGAGGGGCAGCTGCTGATCCGGGTTGCGAAGGGCACTGCCGTCTGAGAAATCACGCCCGGCGCAGGCGTCCCCCGAGCACGCTGAGAAGAACCAGCGAGGCGAAGAAGGTCAGGTGGTACCAGAGCGGGTAGTGCGTCCAGATCGGCCCTCCGGCGTCGCGGCCGAACAGGTGGTAGGGCACGAACAAGAGCAAAAGGACCACACCTGCTCCGAGTGGCGCGCGCGTACTCTCGTTCGACACGAGCGCGGCAACCAGGCCGCCGAGCAGCGAGCCCAGGAAGCTGATGGCCAACCGCCCCCATAGAGCTATCACTGTCGTGTGCGCGTTCAGAGCAGCCGCGAGCGCCGGCGACACTTCGCGCAACGCAAAACTCATGCCGGTGATGACGGCAAGCCAGACAACGGCGCCGATAAGGCCGCCCAGGATCACTCGTACCATGTCATTCCCCCTTCAGATGAATTTCCTCTATCGTCCCTTGAACGCCGGCTCGCGCTTTTCGACGAAAGCCTTGGCGGCTTCGCGGTGATCTTCGGTCAAACCGGTGTGATTGTGATGCGTCGCCTCGAGATCGAGGCAGTCATCGACGTCGGCGCCGGTGAGCGCACGGCTGATATTCTCTTTCATGTAGCGATAGGCGACACGCGGGCCCTTGGCCAGGCGATGCGCGATCTCGTGTGTCTTCGCTTCGAGCCGCTCGGCGGGCACGACCCAGTTCACCAGGCCCAGTCTGAGCGCTTCGGCCATGTCGATGCGGTCCGACAGGTAATAGAGTTCGCGCGCCTTGCCGCTGCCAACCAAATGGCTGAGGAAATAGGTCCCACCATAGTCGCCCGAGAAACCCACCTTGGCGAACGCTGTGGTCATCACCGCGCCGTCCGCTGCGATACGCAGATCGCAGGCGAGTGCCAGCGACAGACCCGCACCCGCCGCGGCACCGGGAATCGCCGCGATCGTCGGCTTGGGCATCTTGTAGAGCTTGCCGGCTGTCGCGCGCTGGCTGAGGCGCTGCGCGTGGATGCGGCTGTCCAAATCGGAACCTACCGCCGCCGTCGAGCCGCCGCCCGTGCCGTCGGCCATGCCCTTGACGTCGCCGCCGGCACAGAATGCGCGCCCCGCTCCGGTCAACACCACGCAGGCCACTGCCGGGTCGCTCTCGCATTCGGCGAG
>DATEZM010000052.1:0-5518 GCA_035255625.1 Rhizomicrobium sp.
GCGCTCGACCACCGGGATCAGCGGCACGCCGGTGTTGCGGTCGACGGTGAAGAGCAGGCCCTGCTTGGTCGGTTGCAGCACCGCATCGACGGTCTTGCCACGATAGGTGACGGAACCCAGCGTCGGCTGGGCCGGCAGATCATAGTCCCACACATCGTGGTGCGTCGTCTGGAACGACCAGGCGACACTGCCGTCAGCGACGTGCAGCGCGACGATGGAATTGGCATATTTGCCCGCGCCGGGGCGAAGCCCGCCGAAGAAATCGGGACTGGGGCTCGTGACTGGAAGAATGACCAGGCCGCGCGCCTCGTCGACGCTCATCGGCGCCCATACATTCGCCGCGCCGCCACGGAAAGGCGGCTTCTGATCGCCGAGCGGATCGAAACTCCATTTCAGCGCGCCGGTCACCGCGTCGAAAGCGTGCACCGTGCCGCGCAATTCATCGACCTTCTGGTTGTCGTCGATCGAGGAGCCGACGATCACCACCCCGTGAGTAACGACCGGTGCGGAGGTCGTGTGGATGCGGCCGAAGCGCTTGGTCTTGCCCTCGCGCACCGCGCCCGGCGGGATGATGACGGTTCCATTAGCGCCGAAGCCGGCGCAAGGTTTGCCGTTCACCGCATCGAGCGCGATCAGGCGGCGGTCGGCGGTGTTGAGATAGATGCGTGTGGCGCAAGCGCCTATGCCGAGATTGCTCGCATAGGCGACACCGCGGCAAATATAGTCATTGGGATAGCGGATGTCGTCGTTCAGCTTCGGATCGAAACGCCACAGCTGGCGGCCTGTGCCGGGATCGAGCGCGCTGACCTCGTTGAACGGCGAGCAGACATGGAGCCGCCCGCCAGCCAGGATCGGTGTGTTCTCGAACGAGGCGCGTTTCATCGCGCCGGCGTGGCGCACCATATCGCCGGTCGAGTAACTCCAGGCGACAGCGAGTTGCCCGACATTGGCCGGTGTGATCTGGCGCGCAGCCGAATAGCGCTGGCCGCCCTCGTCGCCGCCATAGGCCGGCCATCCCGGTTCGGCGGCGCGGGCTGGCAAACCAACGAGGACAGCGATGGCGAACGACGTGGCGACGATGTTTCGCATTTCGTCTCTCTCCCCTAAGGTTGCCGCACGAGGGCTAGCCGCTCGCGACGTAACCCTTTGAATTACCGAAATTTTAGCGCCCGTCCCTGCTTACATCCCGGGACCCAAGCGCAAGCTTGTGGACAGCGCAGAGATAGGGGCGTATGCGCGCTTTCGCAACGTTGCCGCAGCCGCAGGCACCACGCTAATTTGCCACTCCGACGGGAGAGATTCCCGCGTTTTCGCGCTGCCGGCGGCTTTCGAAGGACATAGGATGAAACGCCGCCGCATGATCTACGAAGGCAAGGCCAAAATCCTCTATGAGGGGCCCGAGCCCGGCACGCTGATCCAGTATTTCAAGGACGACACGACGGCCTTCGACGCCACCAAGAAGGCGGTGCTGGACGGCAAGGGCGTGCTCAACAACCGCATCAGCGAATATCTGATGACGCAGCTGAACGCGATCGGCGTTCCGACGCATTTCGTCAAGCGCATGAACATGCGCGAGCAGCTCATCAAGGAAGTCGAGATCATCCCGCTCGAGGTCATCGTGCGCAATGTCGCGGCGGGGTCGCTGTCGAAGCGGCTCGGCATCGAGGAAGGCACCGTGCTGCCCCGCTCGATCATCGAATATTGCTACAAGAACGACGCGCTGCACGATCCCTTGGTGAGCGAGGAGCACATCACTGCGTTCGGCTGGGCGAGCCCGCAAGACCTCGACGACATCGTCAACCTCACCATCCGGATCAACGATTTCCTCTCCGGCCTGTTCCTCGGCGTCGGCATCAAGCTGGTCGACTTCAAGGTCGAATTCGGGCGGCTGTGGGAAAACGACTATATGCGCATCGTGCTGGCCGACGAGATCAGCCCGGATTCGTGCCGGCTGTGGGACGTGACGAGCAACGAGAAGATGGACAAGGACCGCTTCCGCCGCGATCTGGGCGGCGTGGTCGAGGCCTATTCGGAAGTCGCGCGGCGCCTCGGCATCATGCCGGAATCGGGCCAGAACGAGAGCAAGGGACCGCAGCTTGTTCGATAAGGCTTGGCGATGAGGGCGCGCGTATTCGTCACCCTGAAGAATGGCGTGCTGGACCCCCAAGGCAAGGCGATCGGTCATGCGCTGAACGGGCTCGGCTTCGGACAGGTCGGCGAGGTCCGGCAAGGCAAGGTTATCGACATCGAACTTGCCGGAACGGACGAGGCGAAGGCCCGAACCGAACTGAAAGCGATGTGCGAGAAGCTGCTCGCCAACACGGTGATCGAGAAGTACGAGATCGAATTGAAGGCGTGAGCGTGCCGAACGTCCCTATCCCGCCGCAAGATGTGATCGCCTCGCGCGAACTTTCTATCTTGGGTGACAGCGAAACGGTGCTGGTCGAGCTTGGACGCCCGCATATGGTCACGCCGTCAGAGGCGGTCTGTACCTTTCGCTTCACCTATCGGGGCAACAGCGAAGGCTGGCAAGCACACGGCAGCGACACGTTTCAGGCCCTCGAATTGGCGCTAAAAATTATTCCAACCGAGCTGCGCCATCGCCCAATGCTGCCTCTCGGTCGGATGTATCTGTACGAGCCGGGAGACGATATGGGATTTCCTGAGGTGTATACGTGAAATCCGCCGTCGTCGTCTTTCCGGCTTCGAATTGCGATCGCGATGCACGGGTCGCGCTGAAGGACATGACGGGTAAGGACCCGCATATGGTCTGGCATCAGGACAGCGAATTGCCCGATGTCGATCTCGTCGTGTTGCCTGGTGGGTTTTCCTACGGCGACTATCTGCGCTGCGGCGCGATGGCGAGCCAGTCGGCGGTGATGCGCGCGGTGAAGGCGCACGCCGACAAGGGCGGCGCGGTGCTCGGCATCTGCAACGGCTTCCAGGTGTTGACCGAGAGCCATTTGCTGCCCGGCGCGCTGATCCGCAACGCCAATCTCAAATTCGTCTGCCGGCCGGTCGGGCTCGAGGTCGACGAGACGCAATCGGCCTTCACGCGCAAATACGACAGAGGCCAGCGCGTGAGCTTTCCCGTCGCGCATGGCGAGGGCAACTATTTCGCCGATGACGAGACGCTGGACCGCCTGGAAGGCGAGGGCCGCGTCGTGTTCCGCTATCGCGACAACCCCAACGGCTCCTCGCGCGCCATCGCCGGCATCCTGAGCGAAAAGCGCAACGTAATGGGCCTGATGCCGCATCCCGAGCGCGTGGTCGATCCCCTGTTAGGCGGGACGGATGGGCGAGCGCTGTTTGAGAGCCTGATCGAAAGCCTAGGGCACTGAAATGAAGTTGTTCAGCTTCGCCTCCAAGAATCTCGACAATATATGGCTGGGTGTCGAGCATCAGAAGTGGGCTGTGGCCACTGTCAGCCAGTCCGCGATGGCAGGCAGAGCTACTAAGGCTGACCGCTACTTAATTCCTGGTGTTCACGGTCTGCTCTATTGCAGTCCATTGCATGCCTTCACCGTGCCGTTTGTCGTCACTTCGCATGCAGACCCAATCAAGGTCATCAAAGATATTTGGCCGGAAGGATGGTCATTCCCTTTTTCGATTCGGCCGTTCGGCGATCCACGCAAACAGGTGAAGGCCAAGGACGCGATGGCTCATTGGCCGGTTCTAATAAAGCGTCAAGAAGCGCGAGGCTCGGCAGGCGGCGTATCGGCTGCTTTGAACATCACGGGGGCCACGGTCTTTAGTCCAGTCGAGATCACGCAAGATGATTGGGCAATTATCATAGACGAACTCGCAATTCCCTCAGACTACGAGCCCGAAGAGCCCGTAGGTCGTGATGGCCAATGACCGATCAAAACTCAATCGGTATCACCATCGAACTCGTCAAGGAACACGGCCTCTCGGAGGACGAATACGCCCATATCAAGCGGCTGCTGAACCGCGAGCCGAACCTCGTCGAGCTTGGCATCTTCTCGGTAATGTGGAGCGAGCACTGCTCCTACAAGTCGACTCGCGTGCATCTGGCGAAGCTGCCGACCAAGGCGCCGTGGGTGATCCAGGGGCCGGGCGAGAATGCCGGCGTGATCGACATCGGCGACGGCGACGCCTGCATCTTCAAGATGGAGAGCCATAACCATCCTTCCTTCATCGAGCCCTATCAGGGCGCGGCGACCGGCGTCGGCGGCATCATGCGTGATGTGTTCACCATGGGCGCGCGGCCGATCGCGATGATGAACGCGCTGCGCTTCGGCGAACCGTCGCATCCGAAGACGCGGCATCTGGTGTCGGGCGTGGTGAGCGGCATTGGCGGCTACGGCAATTGCATGGGCGTGCCAACGGTCGGCGGCGAGGTGAATTTCCACAAGAGCTACAACGGCAATATTCTGGTCAACGCAATGTGCGTCGGGCTGGCGCGCAAGGACAATATCTTCCTGTCGGCCGCAAAGGGTGCCGGCAATCCGGTGGTCTATATCGGCTCCAAAACCGGGCGCGACGGAATCCATGGCGCGACGATGGCGTCGGCCGAGTTCAGCGAGGACTCGGAAGAGAAGCGGCCCACCGTGCAGGTCGGCGATCCCTTCACCGAGAAGTTGCTGTTGGAAGCCTGCCTGGAGCTGATGGCAACCGACGCGATCATCGCCATCCAGGACATGGGAGCTGCCGGGCTCACATCCTCCTCAGCCGAGATGGGTGACAAGGGCGGAAGCGGCATCGAGCTCGATCTCGACAAGGTGCCCCAGCGTGAAGCGAATATGACGGCCTATGAGATGATGCTGTCGGAAAGCCAGGAACGCATGCTGGCGGTCTTGAAGCCCGGGCGCGAAGTGGAAGCGGAAAGCATCTTCAAAAAGTGGGAGCTCGACTTCGCGGTGATCGGCATCACGACCGACAGCAAACGCCTTGTGGTCAAGCACAAGGGTGCGGTGGTCGCCGACATGCCGATCACGGCGCTGTCGGACGAAGCGCCGAAATATTCGCGGCCGTTCAACGAGGTCGCGCCGGAAGCAGGAAAGCCATCGTTCGACGCGAAAAAGCCGGTCATTGAGTCGTTGAAGAAGATTCTCGCGGCGCCCGATATGTGCTCGCGGCGCTGGGTGTGGGAGCAATACGACTACACGGTGATGGCCGACACGATCCAGCGCCCTGGCGGCGACGCGGCGGTGGTCCGCGTGCATGGCTCGAAAAAGGGATTGGCGATCACCACCGACGTGACGCCGCGCTATTGCGCCGCCGATCCTTTCGAGGGCGCCAAACAGGCCGTGGCCGAAGCGTGGCGCAACCTCACCGCAGTGGGCGCGAAGCCGCTGGCGGTGACCGACAATCTCAATTTCGGCAATCCGCAGAAACCCGAGATCATGTGGCAGATCGTTCGCGGTATCGACGGCATCGGCGAGGCCTGCCGCGCGCTCGACTTCCCGGTGATCGGCGGCAATTGCTCGCTCTACAACGAGACCAACGGCGAAGGCATCCTGCCCACGCCCACCATTGGCGCCGTCGGCTTGATGAA
>DATEZM010000053.1:0-2517 GCA_035255625.1 Rhizomicrobium sp.
GTCGGCATGGGTGGGGTGAAGTCCAAGACCTACCAGAAGGCGATCCGGCCGCTGCAGAAGAAGGTCAAGGACATGGGCCTGTGGGCCTGTCACCTGACGCCCGATCTCGGCGGCCAGGGCTACGGCCAGGTCAAGCTTGCACTCCTCAACGAGAAGCTCGGGCGCGTCGGTCTTGCGCCCGTCGTGTTCGGCTGCCAGGCGCCCGATACGGGCAATGCCGAGATCATCTCGCACTACGGAACCAAAGAGCAGAAGGACAAATATCTCTGGCCGCTGCTCAACAACGAGATCACGTCGGGCTATTCGATGACCGAGCCGCAGGGCGGCTCCGACCCGCTCGCCTTCACCACCCGCGCCGAACTGCACGGCAATGAATGGGTGATCAACGGCGAGAAGTGGTTCACCTCCGGTGCGCGCAATGCCGAGGTGTTCGTCGTCTATGCGGTCACCGATCCGGATCACAAGGATCCCTACAAGCGCATGTCGATGTTCCTCGTGCCGCGCAAGACGCCGGGCGTGAACGTGCTGCGTTATGTCGGCGTCGGCGGCGGGCGCGGTTCGGAAGGCTATATCCGCTATGAGAATGTGAAGGTGCCGTTCGACGCATTGCTCGGTCCGCGCGGTTCGGCGTTCGAGCTCGGCCAGGTGCGGCTCGGCGGCGGTCGCGTGCATCACGCGATGCGCACCGTCGGCCAGTGCCAGAAGGCGCTCGACCTGATGTGCCAGCGCGCCGTGTCGCGCACCACGCGCGAGGGCAAGCTCGCCGATTTCCAGATGGTGCAGGAGCAGATCGCAGACAGCTACATCCAGCTGCAGCAGTTCCGCCTGCAGGTGCTGCACGTCGCCTGGCTGATCGACAAGCACAAGGACTACAAGGTGGTGCGGAAAGACATCGCCGCCGTGAAGGTCGCGATGCCGAAGGTCTATCACGACATCGTTTCCAAGGCGATGCATCTGCACGGCGCGCTCGGCGTCTCCAACGAGATGCCGTTCACCGGCATGCTGATCTCGTCGATGGTGATGGGCATCGCCGACGGCCCGACCGAGGTGCACAAGGTGACGGTGGCGAAACAGATCCTGAAGGACTTCCGTCCCGACAACGATCTCTTCCCCTCCTACCACGTCCCCAAGGTGCGCGACGCCGCGCGGACGAAGCACGCCGACCTGGTGGAAGAGCTGAAGCAGGAATGGGCCGGGCGGGCGCAAAGCATCGACGCGCTGTAGCAACGTCATAACGACCGCCATGGGCGCCTCAACGCCGCCCATGGCGAGCGTATTTGCGGCATGTCCCAATCTGGCGCGGTTCCACTCACGCGCTTTTCATCCTCTTTTGGCCCGAATTGGGGTAGACACTGTTTGCTGTCGAAAGGGCACACCTGATTGTCCGATATTGAACTGTCCGCCGCCGCACCGGCCGCGGGCGACTGGATTCGCATCCTGGCGCGCTATCGAGAGCCGAACGCGGTGCGCAGCACCTTCGAATTGCTGGTGACCGCAGTGCCGTTCGTCCTGCTCTGGGCGGCGGCGGGAGCGGCCTGGCATTTCGGCTACGGCATCATCTCGCTGCTGCTCGCCGTGCCCTCCGCCGGCTTCCTCGTGCGGCTTTTCATGATCCAGCACGATTGCGGTCACGGCGCTTTCTTCAATCATCGTCTCGCGAACGACTGGGTCGGGCGCGTCATCGGCGTGCTGACGCTGACACCCTATGACGCCTGGAAACGCTCGCACTCGATCCATCACGGCACTTCGGGCAATCTCGACAGACGCGGCATCGGCGATCTGCAGACACTGACGGTCGGCGAATATCGCGCGCTGCCCTGGCTTGGCCGCGTCGGTTACCTGCTGTACCGCAATCCCGTCATCCTGTTCGGCCTCGGCCCGGTCTACATGTTCGGCTGGCGGCACCGCTTTCCGCTCGGCACGCGGCTCGCCAACTGGCGCGGCTGGATCAGCCCGATGGCGACCAATCTCGGCATTGCCGCGGTTGTCGTGGCTGCGATGTGGCTGGTCGGCTGGAAGGCGTTCCTGCTCATCCAGGTTCCCATTACGCTGATCGCCGGCTCGATCGGCATCTGGCTGTTCTTCATCCAGCATCAGTTCGACGACACCTTCTGGGCCTCGAACACCGAGTGGAACGTGCACGAGGCGGCGCTGCGCGGCAGTTCCTACTACGCCCTGCCGCGCGTGCTGGCGTGGTTCACCGCCAATATCGGCATCCACCACGTGCACCATCTTTATGCGCGCATTCCGTTCTACCGGTTGCCGCAGGTGCTCCGCGACCAGATCGGCCTGACCAAGGTCTCGCGCGTCTCGCTGCTGGAAAGCCTGCGCTGCGCCCGCCTCGCGCTTTGGGACGATTGTCAAAACCGCCTGATCACCTTCCGCGAAGCCCGCCGCCTGCCGCGGTAGGCGCGCTTTTCGGTCTCAGCGCCGCATGGGCTTGGCGATGCTTTGCATCGCTCGGCGGGGATGACAATAATGTCCTATCGCAATTCGAATTGAGTACCCAGCACCATG
>DATEZM010000054.1:0-3801 GCA_035255625.1 Rhizomicrobium sp.
GTCGAGCAGAACGTCAAGGCGTCGTCGTGGAAGCTCAAGCCCGATGAGGTCGCCGAAGTGAACCGGCTGTCGGCAAAAGGCTGAAGCCTACTCCGCCGGCTGCGGCCGGCGGCCGCCGCCGAACATCGCGCGCCAGCGGAAATGCCCGACATTGGCGCCCAGATGGTCGAGATAGGTGTAGATCACCGGCGTGATGTAGAGCGTCAGAAGCTGCGACACGAACAGCCCCCCGACCACGGCAAGGCCGAGCGGGCGGCGCGATTCCGACCCTGCACCAAAGCCGATAGCGACCGGCAGCGTGCCCATCAGCGCGGCCATCGTCGTCATCATGATCGGACGGAAACGCACCAGCGCCGCCTCGACGATCGCCTTTTCCGCCGGCACGTTCTCGGAGCGCTGCCGGGTGAGCGCGAAGTCGATCATCATGATCGCGTTTTTCTTCACGATGCCGATCAGCATGATCATGCCGACGAAGGCGTAGATGCTGAGCGGCGTGTCGGATCCAGTGATCCCAGCGGTGTAGAGCTGGTGAAACAGCCACAGTGTGATCAGCGCGCCGACCGCCGCCGACGGCAGGCCCGACAGGATGGTCAGCGGATGAATGAAGCTCTCATAGAGAATGCCGAGTATGATGTAGACCGTGATGAGCGCGATGGCGAGCAACAGCCCCATGTTGCTGAGCGAGCTCTGGAACGCCTGCGCCGTGCCTTGCGCCGATCCGCTCACCGTATCTGGCAGGTGAAGCTGTGCCTTCACGCGGTCGATCGCGTTCAGCGCGTCGCCAAGCGAATACCCTTTGTCGAGGTTGAACGAGATCGTCACCGCTGGCAGCTGGCCTTGATGGTTCACCGTCAATGGCATGGTGCCAGGCGTGAGCTTTACCACCGACGTCAGCGGCACCAGCGTTCCGGCCGGTGAGGAGAGATAAAGCCGCGACAGATCGCTGAGGCCGTACTGGTATTGCGGCAGAAGCTCCATGATGACGAAATACTGGTCGGACGAGCCGTAGATCGTCGACACCTGCTCGGTGCCGAACGCCGCCCCGAGGGCCGTCTCGATTTTCGCAGGCGTGATGCCGAGCGCCGCCGCGCGATCGCGGTCGATCGCGACATTCACCGACGGCGAAGACAGATCGAGATCGGTCGTCACGTCCTGGAAGCCCGGCGTCGCCGCCAGCGCGTTCATCAGCTTGAGCGACGATTGCTGCAGCTCGTTCTGGTCGAGGTCCTGCAGCGTATATTGGTAAAGCGATTTGGCCGGCCGCCCGCCGATCTGGATCGCCGGTGGGTTCTGCATGAACGTGTTGATGCCGGGGATGGCCGCGAATTTCGGGCGCAGCTTGCGGATGATCTCGTCTGCCGAGTCTCGGCTGCCGCCTTTCAGCGTCAGCAGGAGCGTGCCGGTGTTCGTGCCGGAACGCGGCCCGCCGCCGCCGACGAAGGACATCACCGTGTTCACGTAGGGATTGGTGGCGGCGACCTGGGCGACACGCTGCTGATACTGCACCATCTTGAGGAACGATGTGCGGTCGGACGCTTCGGTGGTGGCGCGGATCATCCCCTGATCCTCGGTCGGGATGAAATCCTCGGGCACGAGGTAGAACATGCCCACGGTCGCGGCCAGGCTCACGAAGAAGACAATCAGGATCAGGAAGCGGTTCGCCATGCTCCAGTTGAGCGTTCGCTCATAGAAACCCTGTACGGCGTCGAATGCGCGCTCGCTGCGCTCATAGAGGCCGCCCGGTTTGTGCTCTTCCGCGTGTTTGAGGAAACGGCTGCACAGCATCGGCGTGAGCGTCACCGATACGATGCCCGACACGACGATGGCGAGCACGATGGTGACGGCGAATTCGTGCAGCAGCCGCCCCACGATGCCACCCATGAAGACGAGTGGAATGAATACCGCGGCCAGCGATACCGTCATCGACAGGATGGTGAAGGCAATCTCGGCCGAGCCTTTGAGCGCCGCCTCGTGCGGTTTCTCGCCCCCTTCGATGTGGCGCACGATATTCTCGAGCATGACGATGGCGTCGTCGACCACGAAGCCGACCGACAGCGTCAGTGCCATCAGGGAAAGATTGTCGAGATTGTAGCCCATCAGCGACATGCCGGCGAAGGTGCCGATCACCGCGATGGGCAGCGCCAGCGATGGAATGATGGTCGCCGACAGCGTGCGCAGGAACAGGAAGATTACCAGCACCACGAGTACCGCTGCGATCAGCAGCGTGCTCTGCACGTCGGCGACGGAATTGCGGATGAGCTGGCTGCGGTCGTAGATGATGTCGAGCGAAAGCGAGGCGGGAAGCTGCTTGGAAAAGGCCGGCAGAATCGACTTGATCTCGTTTACTACCTCGATGGTGTTGGAGCCTGGTTGGCGCTGTACAGCCAGCACGATGGCGCGCTGGCCGTTGTACCAGGTGGCGGCGAGGTTGTTCTGCACGCTGTCGATGGCATGGCCGACATCGCGCACGCGGACGGGAGCACCGTTCTGATAGGCGAGGATCTGATTGTCGAATTCGGCTCCCGTCGTCAGCTGGCCGTTGGCATGGATCAGCGTCGCCTGAGTCGGTCCGTTGAGCTGGCCGGTCGCCTGGTCGACATTGGCGTCGCCCAGCGCCGTGGCGACCTGGTCGATACCTATGCCGCGCGCGGCGAGCTGCGCCGGATCGACCTGCACGCGCACTGCGTATTTCTGCGAACCGTAGACGTTGACTTGCGCCACGCCGTTCAACGTCGATATTTCGCGCGCGAGCAGCGTCTCGGCGTATTTGTCGACTTCCGACATCGGCAGCGCCGGGGAATGCAGCGCGATGAAGATCACCGGCTGGTCGGACGGATTGACTTTGCGCAGCGTCGGCGGCGTCGGCATGTTGGTCGGCAGCTGGCGCTGCGCCGCCGAGATCGCCGATTGCACGTCCTGCGCCGCCGCATCGATGTCGCGATCGAGGTCGAATTGCAGCGTGATCGTGGTGCTTCCCGCCGAGCTCGACGAGGTCATCGCGGTGATGCCGGCGATGGTGGAGAACTGGTTCTCGAGCGGCGTCGCCACTGCCGACGCCATGGTATCGGGATCGGCGCCGGGCAGGTTCGCCGACACCGTGATGGTGGGGAAATCCACGTTCGGCAATTCGCTGACTGGCAGCGTCGAATAGCCGAACAGGCCGAAGATCACGAGCGCTGCCATCAGCAGCGTCGTCATCACCGGCTTTTCGATGAATTGCGCCGAGAGGTTCATGGGCGCCGCTACTTCTTCTGCGGCCGGGCGATCGCTACGGGCTTGCCGGCCACCACCTTCAGCTGGCCGTCGACGATGATCTGGTCGCCCGGTTTGACCTTGCCGTCGATCGCCGCCGTCGTGCCGTCGTCATAGGTCACCTTCACGGTCACCATCCGCGCGATCTTGTTCTTCACGACATAGACGAAGCTCGTATTGGGGCCGAGATTGATCGCGTCATGCGGCACCGTGACCGCGCCCTTGATCGCGTCAAGCACCACGCCGACATCGACAAGCTGGCCCGGCACAAGCGTTCCGGCTTCGTTGCCGAACGTGGCGCGCAGCTCGATCGTGCCAGCCTGGTCGTTCACCTGGTTGCCGACAAAGTCGACCTGTGCGGTCAGCGGCTCGCCGCCGCCCTGCGGGCTCAGCGTCACCTTCATGCCCTGGCCGGCCATGCGCTTCTGGATGCGCGGCAAGTCGGCTTGCGGCAGCGCGAAGGAGATCTTGATCGGCTGAATCTGCGTGATCACGACCAGCATCGAAGCCGGCGCCGCGGTCGTGCCGACCGTCGTGCTGGTGCTGCCG
>DATEZM010000055.1:0-2471 GCA_035255625.1 Rhizomicrobium sp.
GGTTTCGCGCTACTATCGCGCCATGACCGCCTTCAAAGCCGCCTGCATCCAGCTTCGCTCCTCCGACGACATCGCGGGGAACATTCGCACCACATCTGAGCTCGTCCGCGAGGCGAAAGCCAAGGGCGCGCAATTCGTCGCCACGCCGGAGAACACGACTCTGATGGCGCCCGACGGCGGCGCCAAGCTGGCGCAGAGCTATGACGAGGCGCACGATCCGGCGCTACCGGCGTTCAGCGCGTTGGCAGAGGAACTCGGCGTCTGGCTCCTGATCGGCTCGCTCGCGATCAAGGTGAGCGACACCAAGACCGCCAACCGTTCCTTCCTGATCGATCCGAAGGGCCGCATAACAGCGCGCTACAGCAAGATACATCTCTTTGATGTCGATCTGCCGTCCGGCGAGAAGTACCGCGAATCCAATACCGTCGCCGGCGGCGACCACGCAACGCTGGCCGACACGCCCTGGGGCAAGATTGGGCTGACGATCTGTTACGATCTGCGCTTCCCGCAGCTCTATCGCGCGCTCGCGAAGAACGGCGCCTTCATGCTGACCGTGCCGTCGGCCTTCACGGAGACCACGGGCAAGGCGCATTGGCATGTCCTACTGCGCGCCCGCGCGATCGAGAACGGCGCTTTTGTCATCGCGCCGGCGCAGGGCGGCACGCATGCCAATGGTCGCAAGACTTATGGCCACTCGTTGATCATCGCGCCCTGGGGCGAGGTCCTGGCGGAGGCTGGCACTGAGCCGGGCGTGATCTTGGCAGACATCGATCCCGCTGCCGCCATGGATGCACGTGCCCGCGTGCCGAACTTGCAGCATGATCGCGCCTTTTATGGCCCCTGATGGCGTGGTTAATGCTGGCGTCCTTGCCATCGCGGCGGTAGCGGCGCTAAGCGTTGCAAATTGGCAAAGCGCACGGCGATTCCTTGTGTAAGCTGGCGCCGATTACCGGAAGAACTGTGTCTTGATCGTTTACAACCTTCGCTGCCGCAACGCGCACGAGTTCGAAGGCTGGTTCCGCGACTCCGCCATGTTCGACGAGCAGTCGAAGGGCGGGCAGCTGAGTTGCCCGGTGTGCGAATCCCGCAAAGTCGAGAAGGCGATCATGGCACCCGCGGTGGCGGGCTCGAAGAGCTCGGAGATCACGCCGGCCGAAGCCAAGAAGATGCGCCAGTTCATGACGGGTCTGCGCAAATACGTGCAGCAGAACGCCGACTATGTCGGCCCCAATTTCGCCGAGGAAGCGCGCAAGATCCATTACGGCGAGACCGAGGAGCGCCATATCTACGGCGAGGCCTCCATCGAGGAAGCCAAGGAGCTTCTCGAGGAGGGTGTCGACGTAGCGCCGCTGCCGCCCGACCTAGAAGGCGCGAACTGAAAGCAAAGTGCTGCGAGCCGCGCGTTCTTTATGACGTTCGCCGGTTCGCAGGACTCTGATGGATCGCGCCGCGCTATCGCAACGCCGCCCTCAGCGCGTCCGCGTCGCGGTTGCATGAGCGGCCCATGAAGATGTCGTCGAACGGCACCGGGCGGTCGTAATATTCGGCGTTCATGTCTGCCTTCTGCTCCAGCGTGGAGTCGTTGACCGTGAGGCCGGCATAAAGGCCGCCCGCCCGCGCCCAGCCGATGATGTCGCCGTGATAGTTCGAGGCACCGTCATTGCCGCCCGCCATGAAGATGGCGAGACCGGCCTCGGTCCCCAGGCGGAAGCGTTCCTGACGCACCGCGTCTACCGCACGGTCTGTCATCAGCAGCAGCACGATCTGCGCGCTTGACACGCCGGCCTGCAGTCCGAGCGACGGCGAGCCTAGCGAATAGAACGCGGGGTAGGTCCACACCTTGCCGACTCGGCGCAGCAGCACAGCGTCGCCGCCCTGGCCCCCAATGATGAATCCGACCTTCACCAGGTTCGGCACGACGATGATGCCCTTGGCTTGCGCGAGGAGGGAGGAGGGGATTGAGCCCCGGAAGTCGTAGAAGGTGCGCGTTGCGTCGGCCACTAGCCGCCCCGATTTACCAGGCGCGAGGTCGAGCGAACACACCGCCGGTTTCACGTGGACAGGTTTCTTCCTGGCATCGGCCGGCGAAACGGCTGCGACGGTGATGGCCAGCGCCGCCAGCGCCAGCACTCGTGTGATGGTTTTCATGAAACTCCCCTCGAAAAGACTGGCTGCAAATCGAGGCGAGCCTAGCGCGGCGCCTACCCACCCGCCACCACCATGTAGTTCACATCCACATCGTTCGAGAGCCGCCAGTCCCAGGTCAGCGGGTCGAACGCCACTCCTTGGGTTTTCAAGGGGTTGAGGCCCGCACCTTCAAGTAACCGCCGAAGATCGGCCGGCGCGATAAACCGGTTCCAGTCATGCGTGCCCTGCGGCAGCCAGCGCAGGATGTATTCGGCGCCGATCTTGGCCAGGGCGAGCGACTTGAGCGTCTTGTTGAGCGTCGCCACGAACATCAACCCGCCCGG
>DATEZM010000056.1:0-2021 GCA_035255625.1 Rhizomicrobium sp.
CTGCATGGCGCGGAAGCCGCCGTCGCCATCTTCCGACGGTGCGGTGATGTGGAAGGCGTCGCCCGACAGGCCATAACCTTTGACCTCGCCATAGATTTTCGCGCCGCGCGCCTTGGCGTGCTCGTATTCCTCGAGCAGCACGGCGCCGGCACCCTCGCCCATCACGAAGCCGGCGCGGTCCTTGTCATAAGGCCGCGAAGCTTTCTCGGGCGTGTCGTTGAAATCGGTGCAGAGCGCGCGGCAGGCGATGAAGCCGCCGATGCCGAGCCGGCAGATCGCCGCCTCCGCGCCGCCCGCCAGCATCACATCGGCATCGTCGAACGCGATCAGCCGCGCCGCGTCGCCGATGGCATGTGCGCCGGTGGCGCAGGCCGTGACCACGGAATGGTTCGGGCCCTTGTAGCCGTGCTCGATCGAGGCATAGCCCGAAACGAGATTGATCAGCCGTCCCGGAATGAAGAACGGCGAGAGCCGCCGCGGCCCCTTGGTCTCGACCAGGATCGCCCCTTCCTCGATGCCCGGAAGGCCGCCGATGCCGGAGCCGATGAGCACGCCGCTGCGGCAGCGTTCTTCTTCGGTCTTCGGCACCCAGCCGGAATCCGCCACTGCCTGCTTTGCCGCGGCCAGGCCGAAGACGATGAAATCGTCCATCCGGCGCTGTTCCTTGGGGTCCACCCACTGATCGGCGTTGAACGTGCCGTCGGCGCCGTCGCCACGCGGCACGTTGCAGGCGAACCGGGTGGCAAGGTCGTCGGTCTTGAACTTGGTGATCGGCCGCGCGCCGGACTTGCCGGCGAGCAGGCGCGACCACGTTTCCTCGACGCCACAGGCCAGCGGCGTGACGAGACCAAGCCCTGTTACGACGACTCTACGCATGCGGGGTGGATGCTGTCCGCGGTTCAGCCGGACTTCTTTTCGGATTTGTCGATGTACTTCACGGCGTCGCCGACGGTGACGATGGACTCCGCCGCATCGTCGGGGATCTCGATGCCGAATTCTTCCTCGAACGCCATGACGAGCTCGACTGTGTCGAGACTGTCTGCACCAAGGTCCTCGATGAAGGACGCGTTCTCGGTGACCTTGTCGGCCTCGACATTGAGGTGCTCGACAACGATCTTCTTAACGCGTTCCGCCGTATCGCTCATGGTATTGTAAGCCTCTCCTTGAAGTAGCCTGCAGGGGTTAGGGGTCATTGGGCCCGCTAGGCTTGGGCCCTCACTGAACTAAAGCTTGTGGGGGTTGATAGGTTTCGTAACACAAAGGCCCGCCGCCCGCCACAACAGGGTTAAGCCTTTGAATTAGTTGTCAGATCATGGCCATCCCGCCATTGACCTGCAGCGTCTCGCCGGTGACGTAAGCCGCCTCTTCGCTCGCGAGATAGACCACGGCCGCGGCGATCTCCGCCGGCGTTCCCATGCGGCCGGCCGGAATGCGTACGGAGACGGCTTCCTTCTGCGCATCGGTGAGCGCATCGGTCATCGCGGTGGCGATGAAGCCGGGCGCCACCGCGTTGACCGTGATGTTGCGCGACGCGACCTCGGCCGCGAGCGACTTCGTCATGCCGACGAGCCCGGCTTTGGCCGCCGCGTAATTGCCCTGTCCCGGATTGCCGGTCTCGCCCACCACGGAAGTGATCGAGATGATGCGCCCCCAGCGCTTCTTCATCATGCCGCGCAGCACGGCGCGGCTGAGCCGGAAGGCGGCGGTGAGGTTGACCGCAATGACCTGGTCCCATTCCTCGTCCTTCATCCGCATGAAGAGGTTGTCGCGCGTGATGCCGGCATTGTTGATAAGGATGTCGATCGGCGCGCCAGCAGCGGCTTCTGCGGTCTTCACCAGCGCTTCGACCGATTCCTTGTTGCCGAGATCGCAGGTCGCGACAAAGGCGCGGGAACCGAGTTCGGCCTTCACCGCTTCGAGTGCTTCGGCCCGCGTGCCGCTGAGCACCACGGCCGCGCCTTGCGCATGAAGCGCGCGTGCGATTGCGCCACCGATACCGCCGGAAGCGCCGGTGACGAGAG
>DATEZM010000057.1:0-19185 GCA_035255625.1 Rhizomicrobium sp.
TCTGCGCCACGGCATGGGTCTGCAGCACCCAATCGGCCGGCGTGCCGGCGACGGTCGCGGGATCCTTCGCTTCGGCGCTCGTCAGCCAGCCGGCCTCGAGCCTGTCGACATAGGCGCCCCAGTTCCAGAACGAGCGCGTGATCAGGAACGTGTCCCACACCGCGTGGAAATTGGTGTCGAGATCGCAATTCCCGGTGCAGGTCGCGCCCTTGAACGTCACCTTCACGGGGATGTCGTTGCCGCCGCGCTGTTCGGCAATGGTGTGCAGCGGCTGATGGATGTCGCCAACCAGATGCACCGCGAAGCGCAGCGCATCGAGCCTGGCAGCCGCATCGCCACAACGCAGCTGCTGCTTCAGCCGGTCGAGCGCGGCGATGGCGCAGTCGCCTTTGGGATCGGGTTTGCATTCGGTTGCCGGGTCATAGGTCCCGTCGGCAAGCGGGATGTCGACGAAGTGCCAGTTGTAGGTATCGGG
The DNA here is from genome assembly GCA_035255625.1 of Rhizomicrobium sp. GTDB lineage: Bacteria > Pseudomonadota > Alphaproteobacteria > Micropepsales > Micropepsaceae > Rhizomicrobium. Next base: position 476 of record DATEZM010000057.1, read on the forward strand.
ACGGGCGGCGCGCTGGTCGTCGGCCCAGCTCGCGACCGAAGCGAGGGAGTGCCCTTTGCCGAGGATGGTCTCGACCGAGGCGGCGGCGGCAGGCGAGAGCCGGCGCTGCGCGATCTCAGCAACGATGGAATGACCTTCCGGACCCCAGGCGAACGCGAGCTCGAAAGATGCGCTCCAGACCAGCAGCACGAGCAACAGACGGCGACAACGCATCGCCAAATTCCCTTCGCGATGCGCGCAACACTAGGTGTCGAAACGGCCCTCGGCAAATGACAGTTGCGCCAACCGTCAGTGATGATCGCCGTGGTGGTCGTCGTGATGATCGTCAGCCGGCGGTGGGGGTGGCGGCGGCGGCGCATCCTCGTCCTCATGCCATTCGGGACTCTCGTGCCCGTAAAAGCCTCCGTCACCGCGATCGTCGGTCAGCGTGCGCTCGCGCGTGCCGCGATCAAGCCATTCCTGGCCGACGCGGTCGCCATCGCGCCAGCGGCGCTCATAGTGCTCGGCATTGTAGCAATGCGCGCTGGTGCAGGGCGGCGCGTCGCGGCCGTCATGTCCGTCGCGATCGCAGCCGCGGTCGCAATCGTCGCGCACATGGCGGCCGCATGCATCGTCGCAATCTGCATGGCGGCGATAGTGGCGATAGCAACCCTCATGACAGCCGCCACCGCAGCTGTCGTAGCAGCCGCCGCAGCCGTAAGCGCAGCCATAGCCGCCGAAATGCCGGAACTGGATTTCCGGCACCGGATCGAAGGGATCGAGCAGCACCGCGCCCGACGTCGCCACGCCGGCCTGGGCCGGCGAAGCAAGAGCCAGGAAAGTCATGCCGAGCGCGGCGAGGATCGTGGAGCGCGCGAGTGCGAGAAGGTTCATCGTCTTAACCTTTCAATTCTGACCGGGCCGCGGCGGCTCGTTCGCCGCGGCATTCAGAAGCGAACCGAGCTGATTCATCGTCGGCCTGAATCCGGCGATGGCGGAGTTGGTCATATAGTCGTTGGATTTGTGCAGGTCCTGATCGACGCCGGGCGGACCGACCTTGTAGAGCACGCCCAGATGATAGAGCGCGGCCGGGAAGCGTTGGTCGGCCGCCCGCAAGAACCAGTATTCGGCGCGGGCATAGTTGGTCACCACGCCGAGACCCTTGGCGTACATCACGCCGAGCGTGTTCTGCGAAACGGCGTCACCATCGACCGCGGCCGACTGGATCGCGCGCACCAGCTGGACCGCGGTGAGCAGGCCAGTCGACTGGTCGGGGATCGAGGCCTGATAGAGGGCCACAGCCCGCGGACCTTTCCAGCCCAGGAAATAAAGCGCGTGGCGCACCGCATCCGCGGGAACGGCACCGGCCATGGCAAGGGCGCGCTCGCGCTCCATGGTTGGAACGCACTCGTCGCTCAGTGGTACGCCGCCGGCGGACGTGCCGGCCGGGTAGAACTCGAAGGGCGGGAACCAGTAGTGGAAGCCCTTGGACAGTTTCTCGACGAGGCGGCCGCCAGCATAGCTGCCGCGCAGCGCGCCTTCGAGGGAGTTGAGATAGCCGCGGCCAAGCGGATTGCCCATCGCGTCGGCGGTATGGAAATAGACCAGCGCGTCGGCATCGTTGGGAGCCATCACCGATGCCGCCGGGCCGCTCGAACGGTCACCGCCGGCATAGCTGGATCCGTTGCCATAGCCGTGCCGGTCGCCGCGCCGGTCATAGTCGTCGTCTTCGCTGTCGTCGGAGCGCGGGCGCGTCTCGCTGATGCGGCCGAGCGCCAGGAACCCGTCGGCGCCGCTGCAGGAGAGAATATAGGTGATGCGGTCGCGCGCCTCGGTGCGTTGCGCCGACGACAGTTCAAGCAGGATCTCCTGCTGCTTGTCGATCGCATGCGCGTGGCGGGTGCGGATCACGTCCGCGGCGTCCTCGTCCCACATGCGGGCGCGGCCCATGCGGTTCTTACCCGCGAGGTAGTACCAGACATAAGCCTCAACGGGATCGTAGTAGCGGCTGTCGGACGAATTCGAATAGACGTCGCCGAGCTTGACCTGGGAAAGGAAATCGCCGTTCTGCCACGCCGCCTCACGCCACACCTTCACAGCTGCTTCGAGGCTGATGTGATTGGCCGCGTAGTTCCCGTCGCCATAGTCGGCGGCAGCCGCGGCGCCCGTTGCGAGCGACACGGCGAACAGGGCGCGGCACAAAACACGTCTGATGTTCGAAGTAATCACGGCCAAATCCCCCGACCGCAAACCGAAGCAATGCGTGAAAGCACAGTGCCTTAACGTTAACACCCAATGCGCCGCCAGACTATCGGCTGGAACCTGGGTTCCCGATTCTATACGCAGCAATTTTTGGTTAATCGCGGCCGCCTAGTGGCGGAAATGGCGCATGCCGGTGAAAACCATTGCGAGTCCGGCCTCGTCGGCAGCCTCGATCACCTTTGCGTCGCCGATCGAGCCGCCGGGCTGAATCACCGCCGTGGCGCCGGCTTCTGCGACGGCAAGCAAGCCGTCCGGGAATGGAAAGAATGCTTCGGAGGCCGCGGACGAACCTTTCGTCATCGGCTCGGGCCAGCCGGCGGCCTGCGCAGCGTCGCGCGCCTTGATCGCCGCGATTCGCGCCGAGTCGACCCGGCTCATCTGGCCGGCACCGATCGCTGCGGTGACGCCATCCTTCACATAGACGACGGCGTTGGACTTCACGTGCTTGGCGATGGTGAAGGCGAGCAGCATGTCGGCGATCTCGCTCTCGGTCGGCTGGCGTTTGGTCACGACCTTGAGTTGCTCGCGCGTCACGCGGCCATTGTCGCGCGTCTGCACCAGCATGCCGCCGGACACGGAGCGGAAAGTGAGCCCGGCGCTGTGCGGATCAGGCAACCCGCCGGCGACGAGCAGGCGCAGGTTCCGCCTGGTGCTGAGGATCTTGCGCGCGTCGTCATTGGCGGCGGGTGCGATGATGACTTCAGTGAAGATCTTGGCGATTTCTTCCGCCGTCTCGCCATCCAGCTCGCGATTGAAGGCAAGCACGCCACCGAAAGCGCTGACCGGATCGCAGGCGAGCGCGCGGCGATAGGCTTCGGCGAGGTTCGGCGCCATGGCGACGCCGCAGGGATTGGCATGCTTTATGATGGCGCAGGCAGCGGTCGACGCGAACTCGGCGACCAGCTCATAGGCCGCATCGGTGTCATTGATGTTGTTGTAGGAGAGCTCCCTGCCCCGGAGCTGGGTCGCGTTCGCGACGCCGGGACGGTTCTCGCCGGTGACATAGAACGCCGCCTGCTGATGCGGGTTTTCGCCATAGCGGAGCGGCTGGCGCAGCGTGCCGGCGAAGCTGCGGCGGCGCGGCGGCGCGGTGTCGCCGTCTTTCGCGAGCGCCTGCGCGAACCAGTTGGAAACCGCGGCGTCATAGGCAGCGGTGCGGGCAAACGCGGTCTGCGCCAGCCGGCGGCGCAGCGCGGCCGATACCGCGCCGTTCTGCGCATCCATCTCGGCGAGAACCTGCGCATAATCTTCCGGATCGACCACGACCGTCACCCATTCGTGGTTCTTGGCAGCCGAGCGCGTCATCGCCGGTCCGCCGATGTCGATCTGCTCGATCGTGTCTTCGAAGGATGCGCCCTTCGCGACGGTCTCCTCGAAGGGATAGAGATTGGAGACGAGCAGATCGATGCCTTCGATGCCATGCGCCGACATCGCCGCGGCATGATCGGGCTTGTCGCGCAGCGCGAGCAGCCCGCCATGCACTTTTGGATGCAGCGTCTTCACGCGGCCATCCATCATCTCGGGGAAGCTGGTAATCTCGGAGATGTCGGCAACCTTGAGCCCGGCGTCGCGCAGCGCCTTGGCGGTGCCGCCGGTGGAGATCAGCGCCACGCCATGGCGGACGAGGCCTTCCGCGAAGGCAGCGAGGCCGGCCTTGTCCGAAACGGAAAGGAGCGCGCGGCGGACAGGGCGGAGCGACATGGCGACTCGGGCGGACTGGAGTTACAGGAGGGCTTACCGCCTGAACCACCAAAAGAGAAGTGCCACAAAGACGCTGGCCCCAAGGGAATAGAGCACCGGGATGTGGATGTGCAGGTTGTTGCGGTCGTAGAGGATGTCGCCGGGCAGCGGATCGAGATCCATCATCGCGATGGCCTGGCTGAAGACCAGCATGCCGACGAGAAGGATGCCGAGATAGATGAGCCAGCGCATGGCGGAACTCCCTGGCCCGAGGATCGCCGAGATTCGCCGCCGCGTCCAGTTCAGCGAACTTTGATCGATTCGATCTGGTGGAGCAGCGCTTTCACGTCGTGGGTCAGCGATTCGAGCATTTCGGCCTGCTTGCGCTTGCGCAGATCCTCATCGGTATCCTCGCTGATCTCGGCGACGTCTTCCTGGATGTCCTCGACATCTTCCTTGAGCCCTTCGACGTGCTCGCCCAGTTCCTCGACGTCGACCTGGATGCTCTCCACATCCTCTTCCACGCCTTTCAGGCTCGCGGCCTGACGGTTGACGCTGAACTGGATGAAGATGGCGAGATAGATCGCCTCGAGCGAAACCACTGTCGTCAGAACCAGCAGCATGAGGTTCCACTCGACCAGCTTCAGCAGAGAAAGCGCAAAGGCGGCGATGAACGCGACCGTGTGCAGCGCCAGCGAGGCGGGCGAACCCACCCACACGATCACCTTCTCGATCTGGGCAGCCACCGCCGACGGACGCGCCGCGGCGGGCGCGATGGCGCCGTGCTGCTCAGCCGTGTCGGACGGATGCATCGCTTGCGACCTGGCGGTTCGAGTTTGAGCTATTCGCCCCGCAGGCTCGCAAGCGCGCGGAACCGTTCTCCCATGACCCCAAAACCGGCCGATGGCAAGCGCAAATTCGCCGGACGCTAAACGGCGATGCCGTTGGCCCGCGCACTCGGCCGCGCCGAGACGCGCGCGTGCCAGGCCTTGAGGTGCGTGCAGGCCTCGGGGATGTGCATGTCGACGAATTTCGCGAAGTCGACACCGCAAAGAAGCACGATGTCGGCCATCGAGAAGTAGTCGCCGACCAGGTATTCACCGCCGCCGGAAAGCTCCTTGTCGATCCATTTCATCGCATTGGCGACGACGCGGCGCATATGGGCACCGTATTCCTTGAACTGGTTGGGATTGACGCCCGCGGTGCGCGGATCGTCGTTGATCCAAACCTGGCCCATCGGCGTCCACAGGCGGAATTCGCTGCGGCGGATCCACATCTCGACCTGCGCGATCTCGAACGGGCTGCGGCCGAACAGCGGCGGGGTCGGGTGCAGCGCCTCGATATAGCGGCAGATCGCGACGGATTCGGAGAGGAAGCGGCCGTCATCGGTCTCCAGCACCGGCACCTGGCCGAGGCTGTTCTTGGCGACAAAATCCGGCGCCTTGTGCATGCGCTCGGCCATCTTGGTGTGCACGCGTCCAACCGTGTCGGACAGACCCTTCTCGGCGAGATAGATGTGAACCTTGCGCGGGTTGGGTGCGGGATAGTTCTCGGTATAGAGCTTCATCGGACGTCTCCGCGGTTTCCTGTACCGAAGCTAGGGCGGGTGTGGCGGCGGCGCAACGAGGAATGGGTTGCGGGTCCGATCGGAGCGCCGCACAATATCGAGCAGCTGGCCTTAAGGGGTACGCGATGACCCGTCTGTCAATTGCGTTTTGCGCTTTGCTCGCGACGGTGATCGTGCCTGCACCAGCGCTGGCGATGCACTGGGCGATCTACGCGCCCGACGAATTGAGCTACCGCTACTGGATCGACCGCGACAGTATCGTCAGGAAGAACGACGGCTACACCTATTTCACCTGGCTCGCACTTGGCCCGGACAGTGCGGCGCCGCTATCGCCGGACGGCAACCACTCCGCCATCAACTGCGACAACGGCAACAGCATCAAGGAAGACAACGGCCAATGGGTCACAGGGCCGCATTTTACCGACGCCGCCTATCTCTTCAAATTCGTCTGCCATTGAGGCGGCGATAATTCTTGGCGAACGCGCGCGGCCTCAACTCTGAAGCCGCGAGGCCTGCTCTGTTATGTTACTTGGCTAGACGCTGGGGGACTCAGGGGCTCTACATCCTATTGAGGGAAAATCGGCAAGGCCCGGGGTCAGCAATTTCAGCGTAGTCACTTCACCGCCCTTTCTATCAATTGCGGAAGTCTGCAGCCTGCACAAGGTCGCAGTCAGAATACTTTTTTGAGTTTGCCTTCGCCGATCTCTCCGCGTCCATGTCCAGAACGATGCCGGTGGGCGTAAGATGATAAACACCTACCGAACACGTAGTGCGCTCGACATCCTGCATTGTGAGGATGGTCGGTGAACCAAAACCGGACGCCAGATGCCACTCCGGCGGGCTTCCCCACGCGTTGCCATCTATCGCCTTGCGAACGGGGGGCGATGCAAGCGCAAATCCGTCTCCGGATTTTATGAGATATGTAACTTGGAGTTGCCCGTAACATCCGTCGCAAGCATCACCGCTCGCATCGGCGCCTTCTGATAGAAGCGCAAAAATGTTATCCGAAATCGGAACTAATTGGGAGGGCTTAAACGTCAGCATGACATCGTTTTGCCTCGCGGTGGACGCAGTTCCGAACGCTGCCGTGAAGGCTGTCTGTAGTTCATCTCCATCCGGAGCGATAACAGGGCTGGGCGAATTCGTACTGGTATTCTGCTCGCTATTCGTTGCATCAAGTGCTGGCGGCGGTGGCGCACTCGCGGAGGGCGTCACTTTCTTTGCTGGAAGCTTATGATTGCATGCCTGGACGAACTCCGAAAGATTTGGGGCCGAGTAATTCATGACCACGTCAATCGGCTGGTCATGCTGCTGAACATGAAAACGATAGAGCCATTTTGTGATGTCGGCTCCCCGAGTGGGAACAGGTATCTTAATAGCATTGTAATAGTAGCTTGAACCGTTGCGTTCTAATGTAGTGAGGCCTTGAAAGGGTGCATTCTCACCGTTTTTTTCTTCATAATAGACCAGCTGCGGTTGCCCTTCGTTTGAAAGATTTGACGTCACCAACTTGGCTGGCTTTCCCTCATCGGAGAAAAACGCGATCTCCGCGACGACCCCACATTCAAGATTGTCGGGGCAGCCCGGTTTTGCTCCAGTTGCTGCCCCAAGCATTGCGGTGGCGAATGCACTTCCAAGGTCGGCAAACGCCTCCACCGCATTGGTCTTTTCATCTGCTGAACAAATGAGCTTCACTTGGGCGCTTGTGCCCTCTGAGTTCACAAACTCCTTCTGGGCCACGGTGACATCGCCGTCGAACTCATCGTGCGTGGTCGAGACTTGAAAGTCGTCCCCTGAGCTCGCTGGGTTATCGCAGTCCGCTAAACAGAGACTCATTATGGTTATGGCGGATATCGCAATAATTCTCATATCCCGCCCCTCGGTTGATCTATTCGAGTTAGACTAGCGCAATTCGTCGCAATTCGGGAACAGCCCTCCCGAAAACTATAGGACAGCACTCTGAGCCTCCATCTAATTTGACTGGACCGATGTTGATAATTCTTGGCGAACCCGTGCGGCCTCGCTATAGAGACGGCGCTGCCCGAGTGGTGGAACTGGTAGACGCACGGGACTCAAAATCCCGCGCCCGCAAGGGCATGTCGGTTCGATTCCGACCTCGGGCACCAGCACAGCACCCGCTTCACAGATGCAGGATGAGTTGCGCATGACATCGCCGTCGCCGCGTCTGGTTTCGCTTGCTGGTCTCGCGCACGAGGCCGGCGCGATCATCATGAGGCACTACGCGCAGGAAATGGCGGCCCGGCGCAAGTCCGACCACTCGCCGGTGACCGATGCCGACGAGGAAGCCGAAGCGCATATTCTGAAAGGCCTGCACGCGCTGGCACCCGGTGTGCCCATCGTGGCGGAGGAAGAGGTCGCCGCGGGGCGCCTGCCGGCGGTCGCGCGGCATTTCTTCCTGGTCGATCCCCTTGACGGTACCAAGGAGTTCATCAACCGCAATGGCGAGTTCACGGTGAACATCGCCGAGATCGAGGATGGCATCGCGGTGCGCGGCGTGGTCTATGCGCCGGCCAAGCAGCGCCTGTTCCTCGGTGAGACGCCGGGCGGTGCCTATGAGATCGAGACCGTGGTGGATACCAAGCCGGACTTCGTGCGGGCGCGGCCGATCCATGTGCGCAAGCCGCCCGCAGACGGACTGGTCGCGGTCGCCAGCCGCTCGCATCGCGACAAGAAGACAGAGGAATATCTCGCCGCCTATCCGGTGAAGGATTTCATCACCGCCGGGTCATCGCTGAAATTCTGTCTGGTCGCAGCCGGCGAGGCCGACATCTATCCGCGTCACGGCACGACGATGGAATGGGACACCGCGGCCGGCCACGCCGTGCTCGCGGCCGCGGGCGGGAGCGTGACGAACCTCGACGGCTCGCCGTTCCTCTATGGACGTGTAGGAGATCGCTTCACCAATCCGCACTTCGTCGCGCGCGGCGGCTAGCGGTCGTAGTCGTTGCGGCTGGAGTAGAACAAGAGCGCCATCAGGCCGCCGCCGACGCCGATCGTCAGCACCGAGCCTGCAACCAGCGCGAACCAGCCGAAGGCACTCATCTGCACGCCACCGAGCGAGTCCCATCCCGTGATCGCGTACCAGACCGACACGCCGAGGAAACCGAGCAGAACGGCAAGCGCCAACCAACCAGCCCGGGAGAGATGGGCGTGGTCGCCGTTGTCATGCTGGTTCATATAATGGCCACTCATTTGAAAGATAACGCTGCAGCACCGATGTCGTTCAAACTTCGTTCGCGCGCGTTTCCGAATTAGGCGCTATCCGGTTGCAGCGGCGCCGAGCATCAGGGAACCCGGCGCCAGTTGCACCTTCAATTCCGCGCCGTCAGCGCCTGAAATCTGCAGCATGTCGCCTTTGATCGGCGCGGAACCATCGATCACCGAAGCATTCCAGCGCGTGTCGTCGACGCGCACGGCGCCGCGGCCATTGACGAAGTCGACCTCGGCGCGGACCACACGGCCGACATATTGGGCGCTGCGTTGGTTAAGCGTGCCATGCGTGTCGCGCTCGGCGCGTCCCCAGGCGGAACGTTTCCAGGTCGCGGTTGCCGCCACCGCGATGACGGCAAAGAGGAACACCGAGAGCCGGCCATCGAGCGAGGGAACCAGGAATTTGAGAACGCCGACCAGTAGCGCCGCGATGCCCGGCCACAACAGGTATTGCGTCGTGCTCACGAGTTCGACGGCGAGCAGCACCGCGCCCAACGCCCACCAGTGCCAGGCGGGCTGCGCGTTGAGGAATTGCGTGATGTCGTCCATGACGAACTCCCTTAGGTGCCGGCGGGCCGGCCGGGCGGCGGGACATTCGGCACCGTTCCGGCGGCCGGGCGTCCGGCGACGCGCGGCACAGTGGCGACCTGGCTCGTGATCGCCTCGCGCGTCATCTCGGCGATGCCGGCGATGGAGCCGAGGAGGCCCGCGGACTCCATCGGCACCACGACGAATTTCTGGTTGGGCGCATTGGCGAGCTGTGCGAAGGCATCGACATATTTCTGGCCGAGGAAGTAGTTGAGCGCGTTGACGTTGCCGGCCTCGATCGATTCCGAAACCATCTGCGTCGCCTTGGCTTCGGCCTGCGCCAGCCGCTCGCGCGCTTCGGCGTCGCGGAAGGCGGCTTCCTTGCGGCCCTCGGCCTGGAGAATGGCGGATTGCTTGGCACCTTCGGCGCGCAGGATGGCGCCCTGCTTCTCGCCATCGGCCTGGGTGACTTCGGCGCGGCGGAAGCGTTCCGCCTTCATCTGGCGCGCCATGGCTTCGGTGATGTCGGTGGGCGGCGAGAGATCCTTGATCTCGATACGCGTGACCTTCACGCCCCATGGACTCGTCGCCTGATCGACCACGGAGAGCAGACGCTGGTTGATCTCATCGCGCTTCGAAAGGACCTCGTCCAGATCCATCGCGCCGATCACGGTACGCGCATTGGTGAGGCAGAGATTGGTGATACCGGCCTGGAGATTGGCGACCTCATAAGCCGCCTTCGCCGCGTCGACCACCTGGTAGAAAGCGATGGCATCGGCGGTCACCGTCGCGTTGTCGCGCGTGATGACGACCTGGCTCGGGATCGTGAGCACCTCTTCCATCATCGACAGTTTGCGGCCGATGCGGTCGAAATAGGGGAAGATGAGATTGAAGCCGGGCTTCAAGATCCGGGTGAAGCGACCGAAGCGTTCCACGGTCCATTCGCGGCCCTGCGGCACGGCCTTGACCCCGGCAAAGATCGTAATAAACGCCAGAACAGCAATTGCGAGCGCGGCAATCGTCGGTGCATTCATGTTCGCCATGGCGGACATTCCCTCCCGTTCGCGGCCTTGCGGCCACCCTAGCTCGTTACAAGATAGTCACGCCAACCGCTCGTCAAAAGGCCTTGAAACGCCACAATCCTCGCCTAACACTGGTTTGTCGATTGCGCCCGGTTGGGGCAATCATGCGCGCGCGGGGATGACGTGATTCGCTTGGGAGATATGCATGCGACGCTTCCGGATTTTTGCCGCCGCCTTCGCCGCCTCAGCCCTCTTGACCCTGTCCGCAGCGCCGACCGCCGCCGATGACGCGCCGTCGCGTGACGCCAATGCCGACACCTTCTCGCCCGACGAGATCGTCAAGGCCGGCTCCGATTTCTTCGGTGTCACCACCGAGGTCATGGCCAAGGCGGTGCAGCGCGTCACCCAGGATCTCGGCCTGCCCGATGGCTACATCAAGGGCGATGAAGGATCCGGCGCCTTCGTGGTCGGTCTGCGCTACGGCTCGGGTTGGCTGATCCGCAAGGGCATGGAGCCAAAGCGGGTCTATTGGAAGGGCCCCTCGATCGGCTTCGACTTCGGCGGCAACGGATCGAAAGTGTTCACCCTCGTCTACAATCTGAAGGAAGAGCACCGGCTCTATCAGCGCTTCCCCGGCGTCGAAGGCAGCATCTATTTCGTCGCCGGAATCGGGGTGAACTATCTGCGCTCCGGCGGCGTGACACTGGCGCCGATGCGCACCGGCGTGGGCTTTCGTGCCGGCGTGAACGCGCATTACCAGGTCTATAGCGACCACCGCGACTGGTTTCCGCTTTAGGCGACCGCTTCGCCGGTATCGGCGCTGACTTTGCCGGCTGGCGCGGGCAGATAGAGCAAGAGTGCAGCGGCGACATAGATCGATGAGAAAGTGCCGACCACGATGCCGAACAGGATCGCGGCGGAGAAGTCGAACAGCGACGGCCCGCCGAAGATCAGAAGCGGGATAATCGAGATCGCGGTGGCGGCGCTGGTCAGGATCGTTCGCGTCAGCATCTGATTGGTCGACAGGTTGATCAGGTCGCCAAGCCCCATGCGCTTGTACTTGCGGCGATTCTCGCGGATTCGGTCGAACACCACGACGGTGTCGTTGATCGAATAGCCGGCCAGCGTCAAAAGCGCCGCGATGCTGGTCAGCGTAAAATCCAGATGCAGCAGGGAATACAAACCCGCCGTCACCAGCACGTCGTGGCCGGTGGCCAGCGCGGCGCTCACGCCATATTGCCATTCGAAGCGGAACGCGACCCAAAGCGCGATGCATGCCACCGCCACCAGCGTCGCCAGGATGCCGGCGTCGAACAATTCGCCGCTGACCTTGGGGCCGACGACGGCGATATTGAGCACCTTGTAGGACTTGCCGAGCATGCCGACGATCTTCTTCGAGATTATCTGGTTCTCCGCGTCGCTCGCCGGCTGTACGCGGATCATGGCGCAGGAATTTACAGGGCTGTTGCACTGGCCGCCGCCCACGCTGTTGATCTCGGCCTCCTTGAAGCCCAAATGGTCAACATTGGCCCGCAGCTTCTGAACGTCGATGGTCTGCTCGTACTTGACCTCGATCTGCACGCCGCCGGTGAAATCGATGCCCAGATTGAACCCGTGCACGGCAATGGAGAGGATGGATGCCAGGAGCAGAAGGCCATCGATGGCAAAGGCGAAATAGCGCGCCCCGACGAAATTGATCGTGGTGGCCTCGGGCAGGAAACGCAAAAGGGGCATGGCGGGGTCCGCAAAAAGCCCGGCAGACATATAGGTTGATCCGGCGCCGGACAAGACAACCCGCCGATTTGCATAATTCCCTGTTTTGGCGACACTTTCGCCTGGGTAAGGAGAATCCGCGTCATGGCCGCCGCCGGCCCGACCGAAGCGCCCAAGGTCGCGCCCAAGGACAGCGGCCTGCGCAACGCCGCCTACGCCTCGGTGATCGCCGCGGTGGTGGCGTCGCTGATCTATTTCGGCCAACCGCTGCTGGTGCCGCTGGCGCTGTCGATCCTGATGGCCTTCGCGCTGGCGCCGGTGGTCGAGTTCCTGAGACGGCTCGGGGTCGGCCGCATCGGCGGCGTGATCCTGACAGTGACCGCCGCGATGCTCCTGATCTGCGGCATCGCTGCCTTCATCGGCACGCAGGTCGCCTGGCTCGCAGTGGGGATGCCGCAGTACCAGCAGAACATCGTCTCAAAGATCCAGTCGATCGAAGGCTCGGCCGCCAGCAACGGCATGGTGAAAAGCACCGTCGCCTTTTTCAACAACCTGAACCAACAGATCGCGCATGTGCCGGTTGTCCCGAGCGGTGTGGAGCGGTCACAGACCAAGACCACCGCGCAGGTCTCGACACCGGCGATACCGGTCGTTGTGCAGGAGCCGCCGCCCGACCCTCTTACGTTGCTGAAGAACATCGCCGGGCCCCTTCTGGTGCCGTTCGCCGATCTGACGATCGTCATTATCTTCGTCATCTTCATTCTGTTGCAGAAGGAGGACCTGCGCGACCGCTTCATCATGCTGGCGGGTCCGCGCGATCTGCAGCGCACCACGCTCGCCATCGACGACGGCGCCGAGCGGCTGAGCCGCTATCTTCTGCTGCAGACCGCCGTCAACACGACATTCGGGCTTCTGGTGGGACTCGGATTGTGGGCCGCTGGCGTGCCGAACCCCGCGCTGTGGGGACTGATCGCTGCGATGTTCCGCTTCGTGCCTTACATCGGTGTGCCGATTGCGGCGGTCCTGCCGCTGGCGCTAGCGATCGCGGTCGATCCTGGCTGGTCGGTTGCGGCCTGGACGCTCGGGCTGTTCATCGTGCTGGAATCGATCACCGGCCAGGCGGTCGAGCCATGGCTCTATGGCCGCAATATGGGTCTGTCAGCGCTCGCTGTTGTGGTGGCGGCAGGCTTTTGGACCTTCGTCTGGGGGCCTGTCGGGCTGCTGCTTTCGACACCCCTGACGATGATTCTGGTCGTGATCGGCCGGCACGTCGATCAGCTGCGCTTCCTCGATGTGATGCTGGGTGACGCGCCGCCCATGGCCCCGGAGGAGAGCTTTTATCTGCGCATGATGGCGGGCAATTCCGACGAGGCCGCGGAACAGGCGGAGGGTTTCTTGTCCGACCATTCGCTGCCGTCCTATTTCGACGAGGTCGCGGTACGTGGACTGGCGCTGGCCCAGCTCGACGTCAATCGCGGCGCGCTCACCGAGGAAGGCCGCAAGCGCGTCGCCAAGACGGTGGAGGCGTTCGTCGACAACTTGAGCCTTCATGAGGATCCGGAAGCGCGCGCCAGCGGCAACGTCGCCGGCGAGGTGCCGCCAGACTGGCAGCGCAACCCCGTGCTCTGCGTCGCCGGCCGTAGCGTGCTCGATCACGCCGCGGCGAGCTTGCTTGCGCATCTGCTGGAACGACAGGGCATCGGCGCGCGCATCGCTTCGTTCGAAGATGTGTCGCCTGCAAAAATCCAGGAACTCGCCTGTGACGGGTTGCGAGCAATCTGCATCTCCTATCTGGAGCCTGGCAATCCGAAGAACGCGCGTTATCTCGCGCGCCGGCTGCGCAAGCGGATGCCCGGCCTGCCGCTGGTCGCCGGCTTCTGGAGCGTGATCGAGGACGACACGCATTATCTCGACAGCTTCGAGGCGACGGAGTGCGACTTCCTCGCCAACAATCTGCGTCAGGCGGTGGAGCAGGTGATCACGCTCATGCGCCGCACGGACGGCAAGTTCGTCAGCCGGCATGACCAGCCCGAAGAAGAAGCAGTGACCGACTGATGACACCGGCCGAATTTCAATGCGTCCTCTATCGGGTCGACGAGCATGTCGCGACGATCACGCTCAACCGGCCCGAACGGCGCAACGCGCTCAATCCACGCGCCTATGCCGAGATCGAGGCCGCGTTCCTGGCCGCGACGGCGGACGATGCGGTGCGTGCCGTGATCGTCACCGGCGCCGATCCGGCCTTCTGCTCCGGCGAGGACGTGAAGGAGATGATGACCGGCGAGGCGCGCCCTGCCCCGGCTTCGTCTGCCGCCAAGCCTCGCCCGACGCCGGCCGCGATGGCCGCGCTGGACTGCACCAAACCGGTAGTCGCGGCGGTGAACGGCTCCGCCGTCGGCTGGGGCATGGAGCTGGCGCTCTATGCCGACATCCGGCTCGCCTCCGAGCAGGCGAAATTCGCCGAGCTGTTCGTCAAACGCGGCCTGGTACCGGACGTCGGAGGGTTCTATCGCTTGCCAGCAGTGGTCGGACCATCCAAGGCGGCCGAACTGATGCTGACCGGCGACGTCATCGATGCGTGCGAAGCGCTGCGCATCGGCCTGGTGAGCGAGGTGCTACCCCATGCCGAGCTGATGCCGCGGGCGCGCGCCCTTGCCGGCAAGATCGCCGCCAATCCGCCGCTCGCGACAAGGGCGATCAAGGAAGGACTGCGCCGCGCCACGCATGGCGATCCGCGTGAAATCGGCAGCTGGGCGATCGAGACGATCTACAAACTGTTCGCAACCGAGGACCACCGCGAAGGTGTCAAAAGCTTTCTGGAAAAACGCGAGCCGGCGTTCAAAGGCCGCTGACCGGCAAGCTGTCATATTGCACGTATAGGACCGGCCTAATCCGGGGGAATGATCCGATGAAAAGATTCGCCGCCTCGATGCTGCTTTTGGCTGCCGCTTGCGGCGGCGCCACCGCGGCGGATCGGCTGTGGCTGCCGACGGGACAGAGCGTGACGCCGACTGCGGCGCCGGGCGCGGTCTTCCAGCCGCTGCAGGCCGAGCTGCCTGTGGTTGGCAAACAACTTATCGGCGGTGGCGTCACATCGCTGCTCACGCCGGATGGCAAGACGCTGCTGGTGCTGACAAGCGGCTTCAACTCGTGGCGTGGTCCCGACGGCAAGAAGGTCGCGGACGCCTCGACCGAGCATCTGTTCGTCTATGCGATTGGCAACGGCCCGACGCTGATGCAGGACGTTCACGTCCCCAATGCCTATGGCGGCATGGCGCTGTCGCCGGACGGCAAGACGCTGGCGATCGCCGGCGGCAACGACGACAACCTGCACACCTACGCCATGGATGCGTCCGGCGCATGGAGCGAGAGCGGCGCGGCCATCGCGCTCGGACACCGTTGGGGCAACGGCGTCGTCGCTATGCCCGGCATCCTTCAGCCGACCGCGGCCGGCGTCGCGTTCACGCCGGACGGCAAAGTCCTGGTGGCGAATTACGAGAACGACTCCGTCACGCTGGTCGATCTCGCGGCGCGCAAGGTCGCCGGCGAGCGTGACCTGCGGCCAGGCAAGTCGGACAAGAAGAAACGCGGCGTCGCCGGCGGCGAATTCCCCTATTGGATCGCCGTCGTCGGCGACAAGGCCTATGTCTCCAGCCTGCGCGATCGCGAGATCGACGTGGTTTCGCTGGATAGCGATCTGAAGGTGGCGCAGCGCATCAAGGTCGCCGGCAACCCGAACCGTATGATCCTGAACCGCGCCGCCACGACCCTGTTCGTTGCAGCCGATAATTCCGACAAGGTGTTCCTGATCGACACGAAGAGCGACAAGGTCACCGGCGCTATCGACATGCGCGCGCCGCAAGGCTGGGGCGTCAATGCGAAGCTGCCCGGCGCGTCGCCCAACAGTCTGGCGCTGTCGCCCGACGAAAAGACACTCTATGTCACCGAAGGCGGAAGCAACGCCGTGGCAGTCGTGGATATGACTGGCGCGCCGCGTGTCACCGGGCTGATCCCGACCGCTTGGGAGCCGAACGCGGTGACGCCGAGCGCCGACGGTCGCACACTCTATGTCGTCAACTCCAAGAGTCCGACCGGACCCAATCCGCGCAATTGCAAGGAGAACGTGACACCGACGAAGGGATGTCCACCGGAGGAACAGCATCACACCGGCAACCAATATGTCTGGCAGCTGATCACCGGCGGCGTCACCGCGATTCCGGTGCCCGACGCCGACACGCTGAAGCGGCTCACCGCGACGGTCGCCGACAACAATGGCTTCCGCGAGATCGCCTCGCCGGACGAGATGCGCGTCATGGCGGGGCTCAGGAAGCGCATCAGGCACGTCATCTATATCGTCCGCGAAAACCGCACCTACGACCAGATCCTGGGCGATCTTCCTGGCGCCGACGGCGATCCGGCGCTGGTACAGTTCGGCCCCACTATGACGCCCAACCAGCATGCGATCGCGAGCGAGTTCGTCGCGCTCGATGCCTTCTTCGACAGCGGCGAGGCGAGCGGCAATGGCTGGAACTGGTCGACCGCCGCGCGCACCACCGACGTCACCGAGAAGGAGATGCCGGTCAACTATTCCGGCCGCGGACTAAGCTACGACTTCGAAGGCACCACGCGCGACATCAACGTCGCGAACGCCTACAAACCGCGCCTCGCCGCCAATCCACTGAACGACCGCGACCCCGACCTCATGCCGGGCAGCGCCAATCAGGAGGCTCCCGACGGACCGGACGGCGAGAACGAACAAGGCTATCTGTGGAATGCCGTTTTGCGGGCGCATGAAAGTCTGCGCAATTACGGCTTCTTCACCGACCTGACGCGATACGACGAACACGTGCCGCCGAAATTCCTGATCCCGGCAGAGCATGATCCCGCGGCCAAGAAACTGGTCGTGACGTTTCCCGCGAACAAGGCGCTAGCGCCTTACACCGACCTCTATTTCCGCGGCTTCGACAACAAGTTTCCCGACTACTGGCGTTTCCGCGAATGGAATCGCGAATTCACGCTCTACGAGAAGAACGGCAAGCTGCCGCAGCTGGAAACCGTGCGCTTCATGCACGATCACACCGGCAATTTCGGCGACGCCATCGACGGCGTGAACACGCCGGAAACTCAGGTTGCGGACAATGACTACGCCATCGGACTTCTGGTCGATCGTATCGCGCACAGCCGCTATGCCAAGGACACGCTGGTGTTCGTGATCGAGGACGATGCGCAGGACGGGCCGGATCATGTCGACGCGCACCGCTCGGTCGCGTTCATCGCCGGCCCGTATGTGAAGCACGGCGCAATCATCTCCGACCGCTACACGACGGTGAATTTCGTGCGCACGATGGAAACAATCCTCGGCCTGAAGCCGATGAACTTCCACGACGCCAATGCCAAGCCGATGGCGGATGTGTTCGATCTCGCCCAAGCAAAATGGACTTATAACGCCCGCGTGCCGGACATGCTGCGCACCACCGCCCTGCCCTTGCCGCCGCGCAAAGCTGCGACGCGCAATGTGCACCCGTTACACGACGTGGCGTATTGGGCGGCGCATACGCGGCAGTTCGACTTTTCCTCCGAGGACCGGCTCGACGTCGCCGCCTATAATCACCTGCTGTGGGTCGGGATGAAGGGCGATGTGCCCTATCCCGCCGCGCGCGACGGCCGCAACCGGCGGACGCGCCGCTAGAGCGCGACGCGACGGACCGCGACCGGCACGCCGCACACATCGAGGATCGGCGGCGGCTTGCGGAAGTAGAAAGGCGAGGTCGGGTGGCGGCGCGCTTCGACCGAGTCCGCGAAGGATTTGGAGTCGGTGCGCATCACCTGGAAGCCCGGCTGCTCCGTTACCGGCAGATCGGCTGCCAGCCTGACCCGCACGATCGGATCGCGCTTGGTGACGTCGCCAATCACGCCGCTGTCGACATCGGGATCGCCGCGTTCGAGCTTCTGGAGATATTGCATGCCGCTCAGCACCCGGCCGAAAGCGGTGAGATCGCGGTCGAGGCGGCGCGGCGCCTGGCCGATCACGATGTAAAACTCGGTCGTGGCGCTGTCGGGATCGTTGTCGCGCGCAAACGCGAAAGTCCCCGGACAATGGATCAGCCATTCGCGCCCGGCCCTAGAATCGCGCGCGACGGGAAAGCCGTCCTCGAAACCGACTTCGGGCGCCATCAGATCGGCATTGCCGAGCGGCGTGAAAACCGGTGCCGGTGTCGAGGCGCGATCGAACTCCGCCTTCAGCGGCGGCCACTGCTTCAGCGTAGCGGCTTCGGTCGGATGATCCTTGGTCGAAGCCGTGCCCTCGCCGATGCCGCCCTGTGCCACAAAGCCGTCGATCACACGATAGAAGGACAACCCGTCGTAGAAGTGCGCGCGGATCAGCGCTCTCACGCGCTCCACATGGCTGGGCGCGAATTCGGGCGCCAGCTCGACCGCGACCTGGCCGTAGCGCGTGTCGATCAGGACGAGATTCTGCGGATCGACCGTTCGCCAGACGTTCGCCGGCGGCGGTGCGTCTGCCCCAGCGGCGGACAGAAAAAACGCCGCGGCAAGCGGCAGGCACCACAAGATTTTCATGAATTCTCCCAACTGCGACTCGACGCGTCTTGCTCGCCGCCATCGCAGCACTATTAAGAGCCTATCGCCATGGACACCGACAAGCCCGCCCCCGTCTCGCCCGCTGCGTTGCCGACCTTGCTGTCGGTGATGTTCATCAACCTGCTCGG